>JBCCVV010000154.1:0-15830 GCA_039194925.1 Bacteroidota bacterium | reverse complement strand
GGTTATGCAGGGTTCTTGATTCATTCGAGTTCCCTGCTGTTTTTTAGCCCCCCTGCCATTCAATTTAAACGGTTTCAAGAATTCCAAATCATAAGTTCATCTGCTGAGATAGATTTTTTCGTTCCAACCGGAATCGTTTTATAATCTAAATCCCCATTGCTCAACTACGCTCGCATTGACAAATTCTGTAAAATGTTTATGATGTTTATAAGGCTTGTTATTTCGCTACGCTCCATTGTTTATATGTCTATCCTTTTTAGCAACTGAGCAACTCTAAAACTCTTTGATTGTAGCACTGAATAAACCACTATTCAGTTGTTCAACTTAATAACTCTTCAATTCAACAACTGAACCACTGCCCTACTTTGCCACTATTTACAACTAAACCTACTCCACCACCCGATACCAAGTTTGTGTTCGACCCAACAATGAAAATCCAATAAAACCTCTCACATTCAGCGTATTTTCGTCTTTCAATTCAATTTTACATTTGTATTCTTTTCCATTCTTTGGATCCATGATTTTACCACCTTTCCATTCTTTAGATCCGTCCGGTTTCAGTCCCCACATAATCTGCATTCCTTCGATGGGTTTATCCTTTTTGTCCCCCTTACAAGCGGTGCATATCGTCTGTTCCGGATTGATTAATTTTTCTACTTTGCCAAACAACTTTCCATTTTCTTCATAGATTACCACATGGGATTTCTCCGTCCCGTCTTCATCATCTATCGTTTTCCAAGTTCCCACTGCACTCTGTGCTATGGATAATGTAGATAACCCTAAAAAACAAAGCAACAAATAAGCTTTCATCATTTAATTTTAGTTCGATTTATTAGAAGTAAAACTTAATACCCCTAAGTAACGAATTTGCACATCAATTTATGCACGAGACTTGAATAATCTCAACTCTCCGACAAAATCTCATAATTATATGAAAATTCACAAGTACTTAACAAAATTAATTGCCCGCACATATTACATTTACTTTTAATATGAAAAAGCGAACACTAACTACTCTGGTTTTGATTGTATGCCTATGGATACCTTCTCATGCACAATTAAGCGTTCGTACCATGGCTGCAGTGAAAATTGAAAGCCAATTAACAGTTGACGGAGTGCTCAATGAAGAACAATGGAATCTGGCCGATGTAGCCACCGATTTCACTCAAACCGAACCCGTATTTGATGTAAGGCCTTCTCAGAAAACCGAAGTAAAAATAATATACAACGATAAAGGAATCTACGTCGGAGCAATGCTCTTTGACACTGAACCAGAAAAAATCCTAAAGGAACTTTCGCCAAGAGATCAACGCAATAATACGGATTGGTTTGGTGTAGCATTTGATACCTATCAAGATGGACAAAATGGATTTGATTTTGTCGTAACCGCTGCAGGAGTACAAATCGACAGAAAATATTCCCTCAACGAAGATGGAGGAAATTGGGATGGGATTTGGGAAAGTGAAGTTCGGATCGTTGAAAATGGTTGGTGCGTAGAAATGTTCATTCCATATCTCTCGCTCAGATTTCCAAACAAAGTGATACAGGATTGGAACATCAATTTTTCTCGAGAAATCCGAAGATTTAGAGAACAGGTCTATTGGAACCCGGTGAATCCCGCAATTGATGGTTTTTTGAATCAAGCTGGCACGCTTACAGGCATTCGAGATATAAAAAGCCCAATTCGGCTGTCACTCACTCCTTTTGTTACCGGATATCTCAACGCTGTAACCAACTCTGAAACATCTGAAGGAACTACGGCCTCTACCGCATATACCGGAGGAATGGATTTAAAATATGGAATCAATGATGCATTCACACTAGATATGACTCTGGTACCAGATTTTGGTCAGGTATTGAGCGACAATCAGGTACTGAATCTTTCTCCGTTTGAAGTATTCTTTCAGGAAAATCGACAATTCTTTACGGAAGGAGTCGAATTGTTTGACAAAAGTTTGATGTTTTACACCAGACGTGTGGGTGGACGACCGCTTAATTATTTTGATGCCTATACCAATTTGCAATCGGATGAAATCGTAGAAAGCAATCCTGAGATCGCCCAATTGTATAATGCAACAAAAATATCAGGTCGCACCTCTTCCGGTACAGGTCTTGGCTTTTTTAATGCTATTGCCGGAGAAGAATATGCCACTATAAAAAATGTAAATACGGATGAAACCCGACGCGTAAAAACCAATCCACTGACAAATTATAATGTACTCGTAGCCGATCAAAACCTTGCCAACAACTCTGTCGTCTCTTTAATGAATACGAATGTCACGAGAATCGGTGAAGATTATGATGCCAATTCAACCGGAGCATTTTTTAATCTGAAAAACAAAGGGCAGACTTATGCAATATCCGGTAAATTCATCTCTTCCAATAAGTTTTACGAAGATCAAACACAAAGTGGGCACGCCTATACCCTGTCTCTGGCAAAAATAGGCGGCAATTGGCAGGGAAGTCTAAACTACAACGTGGAGTCCGACGACTTTGATACCAACGACTTGGGATTTCTGTTCAGCCCCAATGAACGCTCATTAAGAGGTAATATCAGCTATACTGATTTCAAACCTAAAAATCAGAAATTACAGCGGTGGGAAGTGGGTATTACGCCCTCCTACACGCGCTTATATAAACCAAATGCTTTTGCAGATTTTGCCATCAATTTCAATAGTTTTGTTCTTTGGAAGAGTAGAAATGCGTTAGGTGCTTTTGCTCGAATTGAGCCTATTGAAACCTTCGACTACTTTGAACCACGAACATCTGATTTTTCTAAATTTTTCACTTTTCCCACCAATTGGATGGTAGGTGGTTTCTTTTCATCGGACTATCGAAAAACTCTGGCCATAGACATAAACCTATTGTATAGAAAATTCGATGAACCGGGAAGAAGATATTATGAATTTGAAATTGAACCCAGAATTCGGGTCAACGATAAACTATCGTTTTTCTTAAGTTCATTCTACTCTCAATCATCAAATGAAACTGGTTATGTAAGCTCCGAATTGGTCGGAGAGGAAATAAAAGGGTTGGCCTCAGGCGATGTAATGATTGGGACTAGAGATCGAAAGATTTTTCAAAATAGCATTCGGGGACAATTCATTTTTAATAATAAAATGTCTCTTTCTTTAAGAATCAGACACTATTGGGATCAGGTCAGCTACGATAAATTTGGTCGACTCCGGGACGATGGCTATTTAGAAAATCTGAATTTTGATGGGATTCGAAATGGAGAATCCTTGTACAACACTAATGTAAACTTCTTCAATATCGATATGAACTATATCTGGCGTTTTGCCAAGGGAAGCGACATCATTTTCAATTGGAAACAAAGCATCTCAAGCCAAAACAAAGAATTCGACTTAAACTACTTCAGCAATTTGTCCAGAGTATTCAGTTCACAACAGTTCAACAGCGTCTCACTCAAAATCGTCTACTTTTTGGATTATGACACTGTAATTAAAGGATGAAATGTAATTACGCAGCCATAAGTTTAATCCTATCGTCGTGATGTATTTTGTCATCATTTTTGACCAAAAATGCCGCCAAAATGAATTTTCATGTAACTTCTAGACCAGGATTGTAATCCTTGGCTAGAAATGGTAAAGCCCGATAGGCTTTTTATTTGAAATAGTATTTTGGCTGTGTAGTTACGGATGAAATAAAGTTTAATCCTACCATCTAACCTGAGCTTGCCATTAGCTTTGAAAATTCCAATCGTGCCGCAACTTCGTACTCACTATTAAAATAACATGATGGCATCCATATCTTTTGACAAAATGAATATAAACACGCTTTAAATAATTTTTAATCACTGAAGGGTTATACCGACAATGATCAGTAATGGAGTTGCAATCAAAAATTTTGTCAGCTAAGTCTTTGACACAATATTCGGCTTCCCCATTTGATATACTTTGTATGGTTCAGGCAGTTTTTGTGGTTTTGAATGATACATTAAGTTATCAACATAACCCAAATCTTGGTTGTATCACATATTGAACACATTATTTTGGGCTTAACTTACGATAAAGCAAAACGGCAAAATGAGATTATCATCGCCACGATTTTCAAATTCGAAAGACCAAACCTATACTTCCCCGCAATAATCGAAGTTTTTCACTATGCCCTGATTCTTCAGCCAATACCGAGGACAATCCTTGTTGATACTGGGCTCCAAATGAAAGATAAAAAGATTCAGTAAGACGATAATCCGCAAAACTGGAACCACTAACCGTATATAATGGACCTTGACTGAAATAACCATTAAATGACTTCAAATTGTTGATGTACTGTCCATTTTCAACCCGTCCTAAGCCCACAAAGTCAATTTGAAAAGATCGTTGCGCATCCAGTTCAAAATGCAGGTTCAATCTCCCTATTCGCTTCATGTACCCTATACCCAGACCTATTGATAAAGTTCTAATCGTATTGAGTTTGATAACATCACGATTGTAAACACCGTTGACAATGGGTATACCAAATTCGGTATCGATCGTCCCATTAGAAAATTCGGTTGATGAAAGGATCTGACTTCCACTAGAAGATGGGACCAGTGTATCACGATAAACTTTGTCTTCATACTTTTTATACGACAGATCCAAGCCCAAAATCACCTTCCCATAAATATTAGGAGAAAACAACTTACCATACGAAAGATCTACACCTTGCGAAAAATAATTCTCTCCGTAATCCACAAAAGGATTACCGCCTATCGACTTTATCAATTTCGAATCTATTAGGCCCGCATAGTAGTTGATCCTTAAAAAACCACTTCTATTTTTAGACGATTGAATCGGTCTTTTGGGTCTGCGCAAAATATTGCGAATTTTAACCTTTTCAATGATCTCATCTGAATTTACTTCTAATAAGAACCTTTTATCTACTTCAAGAATAACAATTTCTTCGCGAACGATATCATTTTCGTTGAATTGAGGGCTTGACGATTGAGGTGAAACCATTGTTTTATTGGGTAGGTTATTATTTTGAACAGTTACGCCAATGTTTTTCACCGTTTCATTGGGTTCTTCATTACGATGTATCGTATTGAACGAATTCTCATACGATGGAATCATATCATTAGATTTGCTTTTTTGAGGTAAAGAATTCGCTTCATCTTCCTCAAATACACCTTTTACAGCTAGATTAGAGGCGGTCGATGATTTAGCTACAGCATTTTTTTCACTATTAATTCGAGTAAGACCAGAAATTAGAAGGAGGAGACACAAACCAAAAAAAATCCAAAATATGAACCTACGTTTTTTCTTCTTTTTTGGCACTCGATCTTCAATGACAGACCAAAGTTCTTCATCATCAATATCCGAAGAAAAAGCATTCAGTTTTTCGTGAAATTCTCGCTCTATCCGTTCTTTCGACATAATTGTAAATTTTCTATCATAGAAATCTTTTGTTGTAATACTTTTTTGGCTCTCACGAGTTGTGATCTGGACGTACTGCTTGTAATTCCCAACATTTCAGCTATTTCATTGTGAGTGTATCCATCAATAACAAATAGGTTAAAAACTTCTCTATATCCGCCAGGTAATTGTTGAACCAACTGCAACAACTCTTCTTCGTGAAGGTTGCTAATGGCATCACAACCATGTGAAACAATTTCCACTTTTTGAATCTCGATGAAACGCATCTTACCATTGACTTTCAATACTTTAAGTGCTTCGTTGGTCACTATGCGTTTCATCCACCCTAGGAAAGAGCCCTTTGTAGAGTCAAATTTATCGATGTACTTAAATATCCGTATGAGTCCTTCTTGCAGTGCTTCTTTGGCGCTAAAATCATCACCGCAATACCTTCTGCATACGGTATAAAGCTGCCCGGAAAATTGTTTTACCAAAGCACGTTGGTACTTCTCTTCAAGCTTTTGACAACCAGCAATAATTTCTTCTTCTTTCATAGGGATTGGTACGCGAGAACGAATTATTACCTTTTTACTCTGAAAACACCAACGACTCCTTCTTCCAAGTTTGAAAAATTCTTTGTCATAATGAGCCCCTCATAATACTCTGGTGTCATAACATTAATTCTTAGCGCATAAAAACAGCCCCCATTGCAGGTAAATGTTAATGGTGACTCTCCATTATCATTTTGTATACGAAATTCGGTAATTGAATAGTCTATATTGGTTTCCAGCTCTGAATCGTGCTGAACTCGGATAACGGTACGGTCTTCGCTTCCAACACTATTTACAGCACTTGCTTCAAATATGCTTTCGAAAAAAGGATTGACGAATTCTGTTTGAACATTGCTTTCTGCATCAAACGCAGTTTCTCTTTCAATCAAATTATAATTCATGAAAAAATCATACTCGTTGCATATCGAAAAAACTCCCCAATCGATAATTGGAGTGTCCTCCATATCAAATTCGAATTTAGGGGACAAACCACCTCCATCTAGTTCTACTATTTGAATGAAACGTTTATCCAACTTATTTCTTTGAGTAGCAAACTCGTATCTACCATTTTCGTTAGGAAATATGAGTTGTTTAAACTTAGATGAAGCGAAGAACTCATACCCCTCGGTTAACAAGACATTTTCTGTATCCAAAGTATTGCCAAAACAATTTAACGGAACACCTTCAAACGTATCATAATAATCGGGATCAACGATCTGCTCATCCAATTGAATAGGTTCCACAGCATTGCTCATTACGCCAGAATAAGCCTTTCTGCGAATCAAATTCTCTCGGTTAGGGATTTCAATGATAGAAGTTTGAAAATCTTTATTAATGGGTACATGGGATCTAAAAATCCCTTTTTGATCCGAAAAACCAATTGAGGCCTGTACTTCTAAGTCTGTAAAAATAGAGACGAAACAATTCGATACTGGAACATCTTTTATGGTTAAAATTGGGATTTCCACTACTTTAGAATCAAAAAGTTCTCCCCAACAATTTAATTCAAGCTTTGAACTTTTACCCCGCCATTCTTCACCATCTTTTTCTAAAAAGTTATTCTCTACTACCCACTCATTGGAAGTTTTATCAAAATACACCATTTCAAGTCGATCTGGTGCCGGATTCGATTCACTTTCTAAGGGCTTTGTGACAATCGATACTTGTTTACCCTCTTTCAGATGCACACGATTCATCTCCATATCGTACATCGCCAGATTCACACCATCCAACATACTTAGGATCCGACTTTTGTTATCTTGAAACATTAGTACTTGCGGAAAACTCCATATGTGTGTGAAATAAGCTGCATTTGATAATTTCATGCCAAATACTTGTACATCTCCTGTATAGAGTTCCCCTTCACTGTCAACGATAGAATTTGGATCAATTTCGATGTCCAAACGGATCATATCTATGACACCGCCCAATGCAGCATTAAACCCATCAAGAGGAAAATTAATTTCTGTTAAATCTGCATGCCTGGTAAGCTTTACCTGCACATGTAAGCGAGCATCCAAAGAAGGCACCACATAACGAACTTCATCAAAACGCCCCTCTGCTTCTATTAATACAACTGCCCCTTTCTTATTAAGAACTAAATTTTCGAGCAGCAAATATTCACCGGAAGTGCTGGAATACGTTTGATTTTCAATGGTACATTGAAATGGGATATCTTCTCCTACAGCAATGGTCAACGATGCAATTTCCACATTCGAAATAATTTCAAATGGCTCTTCCCATATGGTTATAAAATCTTGTTCTTCCGAACATGCCACGAGTAATACTAAGAACATTGAAAAAACGCTATATCTCATCATTATTTGAATGGTTTTTAATCAAATTAGATTACGGTTTACACTTCTACTATCTTGGCAAATAAAGAAATGCTGCATCATGACATCTGATAAATCTCAACTGCACAGACTATTGTAACGTCGAAGAAACAGCCGGTAATGTCTAAATGAATGTAGATCTTTGAATTAGAAAGAAAAAGAAGAGAATTAAATTGGTCAATGTGTTACTACTCTATCCAGCGTTAGCCACTTCAATCTTGAGCAACTTGATCGCTTTTTTTGAAGCGGTTTGTTCGGCGGATTTTTTGTTGAAATCTTCAGCAGTTGCCATTTGTTCGCCGTCGATTAGTACAGCAACCTTAAATCGATCGCGCTTATCCATTTTGAACTTTGAAAGCGTCTGATAGCTGATGTCCTTACTTTGCTTTTGACACCATTCCAATAATAGACTCTTGTAATTGTCATCTCTGGTCTCCAGGGCATGGATATCCAAAAATTTCATGAGGATATTCTTGATTACGTAGTGTTTAGTCCGCTTGTACCCATATTCAATATAGACCGCACCAACCAATGCCTCCAACGCATTTCCTAGCATAGAATGACTCATGCGGCCTTGGGAGTAATTGCTCAAAATCAGATCCAAGCCCATTTTATCAGCGATATCATTCAGCGTTTTTCGCTTTACGATTTTCGACCGCATCTTGGTGAGGAAACCTTCGTCTTTATTGGGGTATTTCTTGAAAAGATATTCTGCTACAATAGTAGATAAAACTGCATCACCCAAATATTCCAAACGTTCATTACTGGTACCATTTTTACCATCATTATTCATGGACTTATGGTAGAATGCACGTTTAAACAGCTGAATTCGAACGGGAATAAACCCTATTACCGGCTTAAGTTTTCTAGCCAGGTCTTTATCATTGGAGAAATGGTAGTTGTATAGTCTTATAAATGTGTTAAGCAAAATCAGTCTTCAAATCTTTTTACAATTATGGATGCATTGTGTCCTCCGAATCCAAATGTATTGCTGATTACGGCGTTTACTTTTCTTTCCTGCGCCTCATTCAATGTCAAATTCAATTTGCTATCAATTTCAGGATCAAACGTATGGTGATTAATTGTCGGCGGAACAAAATTATGGTCTATGGCCGCTACGGACGCAATAGCTTCAATTGCTCCTGCCGCACCCAATAAATGACCTGTCATTGATTTCGTCGAACTAATATTCAAATTATACGCATGATCACCAAACACCTGTTTGATGGCTCTGACCTCAGCAATATCTCCCAATGGAGTAGACGTTCCATGTACATTGACATAATCAATATCCGTGGTATTCATACCAGCATCTTTCAATGCCATTTTCATTACGTTTCGTGCCCCTAAGCCTTCCGGATGAGGTGCAGTCATGTGATGTGCATCCGCCGTAGCTCCTGCACCAACAACCTCCGCAATAATGTTTGCGCCACGCGCCTTGGCAAATTCCAACTCTTCCAATATCAGTGCTCCACCGCCTTCACCTAATACAAAACCATCTCTATCCTTATCAAAAGGTCTGCTCGCTTTTTTATAATCATCATTTCTTTCAGAAAGTGCTTTCATAGATGAAAAACCTCCAATTCCTGCTTTGGTAACAGATGCTTCTGAACCTCCAGTGATCATCACATCCGCACGATTCAACCGAATGTAATCAAATGCAGTAGCTATGGAATGAGTAGATGACGCGCATGCTGAAACCGTTGAGAAATTTGCGCCTCTAAAACCATACTTTATGGAAATATGACCCGGTGCAATATCAAGAATCAGCTTTGGAATTAGAAAAGGACTGTATTTTGGTGCACCTTCTCTAAGTGTAGCTTCTTCCACATCATGCTCAATTGTCTCAAATCCACCGATTCCGCTACCCCAAATAACCCCGGCTCTATCCGGGTCCACATTTTCATAATCCAACCCAGAGTGCTTCATTGCTTCATCAACAGTAACCAAGGCGTAGTGTGAAAACGGGTCCATCCTTCTTGCCTCGCGCCGATGAATAAAATCTTCTACTTTGAAATCTTTAACTTCACAAGCAAAGGTTGTTTTGAAAAGTGATGCATCAAATTTGGTAATCGGTCCGGCTCCACTCACTCCATTTTTCATACCTTCCAGATAAGCAGCATATGAGTTTCCTATTGGTGTTAATGCTCCTATTCCAGTTATTACTACTCTCCTCATAAAGTAATTTTTGTTCAAAGACTATTGCACAATACAGACAAAGACAGTGTCCAAATTGCTCATCTAAATACTGATTTTAGTAAACCCGATGTCTTTTATTGTTTACAAAACCGACGCAAAAATATCGCTTTTACTGAAAGGTCCTTATTTGTAAGGGAATAAATTGTAAAAAATCTTAAGATATGTAAAATTTCCCGACAAGCCTGCAGACCTTCAGGACGCTTTAAATTCCCTTTATTCGCTTGGACAATTGACTCAACATTTCTTTTTCACCTCCCCTTTTAGGCCCTCCAATTGCATTATCCATTTGATAATTCCCTTCGTTATCCTTTTCTACAACGAATCTAAAAATGTAACTATCCTCATCTGAAATCCCTTCCCTGAATGTACCATATCGCATATCATTTACCTGGAGTCTACCGTCTTTTCTTCTCAGCACACTGTAGTAACCTTTGCTGAACCAACTGAGCGTATTGATCACTTTATCGTCTTCTTTAGCCTCCAGCCAATGGTGATTTTTAGGTACTTCGACCAATTTAAACTCTTCCTGCTTATCATTAAAACCATACAATCCTGTATAAAATGATGTGTCCGTTTCAGCTGTTCCTGACCAAAGTATATTGTTGAGAATAGTCGGTCCAGTCATGTAACGGACATATTCAATATTATGCTTTATCAAGGTATTTTCCATGACCTGATTGATGGTGTGCTTGTTGTAAAAAGTCCAGGCAACATAACACAAACTATACGCAAGACCCGCTGCATTAATATATTTTCTAAGGGAATACGATTTATTACTCAGTGAAAAGTTTTTGTCAATGCGATTATCTGATTCCTTGTGATATTTTCTTGCCATCAACGAAGCGACGATCAAACAGACCAGAAATGGAAAAGTATACCCCGGATCAGCTACAGAAATATTGTTGAGTGCCACCCGATAATTGGTGAACGGCGCAAACAACTGAGTGCCATAGACGGTAAGACAATCTAATAGTGGATGAGTAAAAATTGCCCAAAAAAAGAGCTTATACCAGGACCAATACCCAATATCAACGGTCTCCTGTTCTTGTAACAAATACCCTTGGATCAGTTTTCGGCCAAAAAACACCAATCCTACAAGTGCGAATATACCGGCTACAATCATGGAGAGTGTCCCTCCCAAGGTTGTGGAAACAAATAAAAAGATAGCACTGGCCAACACCAAAAACAAACACCCAACGACCGTTGCCGCTAATTTGTAGCCGTATCGTTTATTATATCCATTTTTATAAATCCAATTGGTATAGTAAGCGATTAGAAAAGAAAAAGCTACTGCGAAAAAAATAGAATGGGTAATCGCACGATGAAAGGCCAATCCATTGATCTCATTCATGAATAGGCTGCCAATCATCACGTCTAAATCGGGAATTGTTCCGGCAATTGCCCCCCAAAGCATGGCTCGATTACCAATTTTGCGACCAAGCACTACTTCGCCAACTGCTGCACCTAAAACAATTTGTGTCAATGAATCCATAGTTAATGAAAGTGATTCTGGAGAAGATTTGTTTAATAAGGTATCCTCAAAATGTCGCAAAAATAAGTAAAAGCAAATTGGGTTTGGATAGTCTCCTATTTAATTTCACCAAGGCATAACCTATTGATCGAAATCATTCAAAATTGAACTTATCATCGTTATCTTATAAAATCACCAGTTTAAAAAGTAACATGCCAAATTTCGCCAAGATGAAATCATTGATCATTTTGTTTATTGTCTTTGCACCATTAATCTCATTTGCTCAACAAATTGCTGATACGACCTACAATCCCAACATTTCAAATCCAGCATATGAATTGGGCGAGGGACCTACTGTTTTTATCGACGCGGGACATAATAATTTTCATACTAAAAATGGTCGGTATTGGGCTTTTGCAAATCTATTACAGAAAGATGGGTATAATGTAAAAGAATTGAAAGGTACTTTCAGAAAAAAGAAACTTGACAAGGGGAAAGTCTTGGTAATCTCCAATGCGGTAAATGAAATTAACCTTCAGAACTGGGTTTTACCAAATCCTTCGGCATTTACATCTGAAGAAATTGAAGCAGTTAAAAATTGGGTCTTTGCTGGAGGAAGATTATTCTTAATAGCCGATCATATGCCAATGGCCGGAGCAGCAGCAGATCTCGCGGCAGTATTTGATTTTGAATTCACCAATGGATTTGTATTTGATACAATTTCCAAAGGGCCTTCGATTTTCAGTATAGAAGAAAATACACTCACTGAAAGCGTAATTTCAAAAGGAAGAGACTCCAACGAGAACGTAAAGCAAATTGCTACCTTCACCGGCCAGGCTTTTAAAATTCCAGATGAAGCCACTCCTATTTTAACCTTTAGCAAGAATCATGTGAATTTACTTCCTGATACAGCATGGGTATTTAATGAAAAAACAACCCTATTCGACGCCGAAGGATGGTCTCAAGGTGCATATAGAGAATATGGAAAAGGTAAAGTCGTCGTATTTGGAGAAGCTGCCATGTTTACAGCGCAATTAGCAGGACCTCAACAAAGAAAAATGGGAATGAATAATGAGATCGCCCCAGAAAACTATCAATTACTACTTAATATAATTCATTGGCTGGATGATAAATTAGAATAACTTGGATGGATATGAATTGTCTGTAAAATTAAAGCGGATTGAGTATATCTCAAGCAAATATGCCTTACCTCAGATTAAATAACCCAACATTAATTCTAAATAATAGTATTTTTGCCCCTCATTATTTAAAAGAGATTACTAAGATTACAATTACTCTTGCATGAATCCTAAGAGTCTAACACAAATTCAATCCAATCTTAAAGATGGTTCGATCACAGCGGTAGATATCGTACAAAGTTATTTGGATGCAATTGAGCAATCCAAAGCACTGAATATCTATATTGAAGTGTATGGACAACAGGCTTTGGAGCAGGCAAAAGTACTGGACCATAAAATCAAGGATGGCGCTCCATTAGGAAGTTTATTTGGATGTGTAGTCAGCGTAAAAGACCTCATCGTACAAAAAGATAAATTCACAACTGCAGCATCGAAAATTTTGGAAGGATATACTTCTCCTTTTACGGCTACGGCATTACAAAAACTATTGGATGAAGATGCCATTGTCATCGGCAGGACCAATTGTGACGAATTTGGAATGGGGTCCGCCAATGAAAACAGCGTTTATGGACCAACGAAAAATGGAGCGGATACTACACGAACGCCGGGAGGATCAAGCGGAGGGGCTGCAGTCTCTGTGCAAATGAATACATGTTTGATCGCCTTGGGAACGGATACAGGAGGGTCGGTGCGTCAACCAGCTGCTTTTTGCGGTGTATTTGGATTAAAACCTTCTTATGGTAGAATATCAAGATTTGGATTGATTGCCTATGCCTCTTCTTTTGATCAAATCGGAATTTTGGGACATCATCCGGATGATATTGGAATGGTATTGGAAAAACTGGCAGGTAAGGATAAAATGGATGCCACCTCTTCCTCTGCCGAAGTCAATACCTACCATGCAGGTAATACAATAGATAATCCCACCGTTGCCTATTTCCCGCAAATGATGAATCATCCCAAATTGGGGAAAGAAATAAAAGAAGCCATCTTTGATAAAATTGAAGCTATTCGCGAAAACGGTGGCATTGTGAAAGAACTGGATTTTCAATACATGGATTATTTGGTTCCTACCTATTATGTATTGACTACTGCGGAGGCATCGACCAACTTAAGCAGATTTGATGGGGTAAGGTATGGGTATCGATCTCCAAATGCGGAGAATCTGGAAGAGATGTATGTAAATACCCGAACCGAAGGTTTTGGTAAAGAGGTAAAAAGAAGGATTATGCTGGGAACCTACGTACTAAGCGAAGGCTATTTCGATGCATATTTCACCAAAGCTCAAAAGGTAAGGCGATTGATAAAAGAAGAAATGGATCAGGTTTTAGAAGATGTCGACTTTATCATCTTGCCAACGAGCACTAGTCTTCCGTGGCAAATTGGTGAACTTTCCAATGATCCGGTTGTAGTATACCTGTCAGATGTATTCACCGTACTGGCCAATCTCACAGGGCTGCCTGCATTAAGTGTACCTGTGGGCACTAATTCTGATGGAATTCCGTTAGGTATTCAACTTATTACTAAAAAGTATTCCGAATACGAACTTCTTTCTTTAGCAAAGTGTTTGTAGACAATTCACTACCAAACTAACTATAAAAATTTACGGCGCCTGGAAAATGGCATAGTTATTGTTATTTAACTGAATACATATTATAACTATTTGTAATATGTAAAATTAGGAGAATACATAATTTTGTTTATCTTTGCGCCTCCAAAAAAAACACATTAAGCAAAAAGGCAATATATAAGCAAATAAAAAACTAACAATTGTGTATCCCCCGAAATAATGTATGCAATTGTAAATCCCTATTAATCGATTTAATTAAATATTTAACCATGAACAGAATAAAATATACTGCCGTGCAGTGTAAATTGATCCTTATAACCCTATTTTTAGGGTGTTCCATGCTTCTCAAGGCTGAGGGTTCCGATGTTTCTATGGACAAAACTATTGAAAATAGGATTTTCAGTCTAAGTAGCTCAGTGGATGTACAATACAACGCTGAGGTAAAGCGAAGAATCAAACAATATACAGTAAAGCAAAGAAATATGAGCGAAATCCTATTGGGGCGAAGCTCAATTTACTTTCCACTTTTTGAAGATGTTTTTGAAGAAAAAGGTCTTCCTCAGGATTTGAAATACCTTTCAGTGGTAGAATCAGGGTTACGACCTATAGCAACTTCAAGATCCGGAGCGGCAGGATTATGGCAATTTATGCGGCCAACGGGAAGAATGATGGGTCTAAAAATCAATCGGACTATAGATGAGCGCAGAGACATAGAAAAGTCTACAAAGGCAGCAGCAGATTACTTATTGCACTTGTACGAACGTTTTGATGATTGGACATTGGCTATAGCGGCCTACAATTGTGGTCCTGGAAATCTTAGAAAAGCAATTCGCAAATCTGGTGGAAAACGTAACTTCTGGGCCATTCAAAAGTACTTACCTAAAGAGACTCGTGAATATGTTCCAAAATTCATAGCTATCAGCTATATGATGAATTATTATTACGAACATGACTTAACGCCAAATGCGCCGGATGAGGATTTGGTAAACACTACGAAGGCTCAGGTTTTCGAAAAGATTAACCTACGAAAGTTGAGTAAGGAGCTGGGCATCGAATTAAGTGTTTTGAAAACATTGAATCCGAGTTATATTCGAAATTATATTCCCGAATCAAAAGAAGGAAAATACAATTTGGTATTGCCAACAACAGAAATGCGCTTGGTTGCTCAAAATTATGATGTATTAGCTGCACTACCTGAACTTAAGGAGAAAAAGGAAGAAATCCTGGCTGATGTAGAATTCGAACAAAGGCCCATGATCTCAATAGATGACATTCCTTCTGCTCTTTTCATTGGTAATGACGGGAAAAATCCACCTGCACAACTTCGTTCACTGCGTTCATTACCGGTAAAATTGGGCAATGAGGAAGAGAACTTATACTACAGCCCTGAAGCGTACAAGATTGATGATAGAAAGTACTCGATTACGTATTTGGACCACATCATAAGAAATCGGGGCAAGTCACTCTGATTGAAAACAAAATTTAAAAAATTGAGACTATTCAGGTTTTGACATAATGAAACTGATAACATTACTTATGTCATCGTTTTTGTTAGAAATGCCACTAAAATTAGGTTTTCAATCAACTTCAAGCCCCGGATTGTAATCCAGGGCTTGAAATATTTTATCCCTTTAGGGTTAATCCCTAAAAACAATTGCCGCCCTTAATAGTTATACTCTACTTAACATCTTGATATGTTTTAAGTGGT
>JBCCVV010000153.1:0-15864 GCA_039194925.1 Bacteroidota bacterium | reverse complement strand
GTCAACATCATACTTAGCTAGTATACCAATGCCTTAAAGAAGAATTAAATCACTTCAATAATAATGGGGTAAACTATTGAAACATCCCACCATTATTGAAATTGTATTTCGTTCTTATGCACATATCTATATTCCTCAATTTGAAATCGTCAACAGAATGATTATATTCACCGAACAAACCAATAAATAAAAACACTATGGAACATTCAACTTTAGACAACGATTTTAGAACTGATAGCGAATTAACAATAGATCCGGCGAGTAGAGCCTTCCTCAAGGAAACTTCGAAGTGGGCTAAGTTTCTGGCCATTGTGGGTTTTGTTTTTACTGCTATAATTGTAATTGGCGGACTTGCTTTTGGATCAATTATGTCTTCATTTAGTTCGGAGTTGGATTCCGGAATGCCTGCATTTGGTGGAGGTATGATTTCGGTGATGTATATACTGATAGCGCTGCTTTATTTTATGCCCATACTTTATCTCTATCGTTTTGCAACTAAAATGCAAATCGCACTAGCCCGTGATGATCAGTTTGAATTGACTTCTGCATTTGAGAACCTCAAATCTACTTTCAAATTTATTGGAATACTGACCCTCATAATGCTTGGATTTTATGCACTTACTTTTTTGGGTGCTTTGGTATTTGGAACCCTGATGTAAAAAGTACTTAAGTGATCGTGCAGAAATAGCATTCTGATTTTCATATATCGGTATTGTATTCGTTACAATCCGCATTTGACTTTAATTTGTCGCGTTGCGGTACTGGCAAGTTCATTTATCTAAATAGTACCCCAAATTTAGATTTGCGGCTTGTATCTGGTCTGATGTGGAATTTAAATTAAATAAGATATATACCGAATGAAAAAAAGCTTCCTACTCATGGTTAGATGCTTTTTGAAGCAGTTTTTTAGTTGTGCCCAGCAGTGGGACTAATTAAAACTTTGTAATCACTTCAAAATTATAACGAAGGACCTTCGATGGCCAATTTTTCTTCGCCTTTCAATGGTATATTATCGAGTTGTTGTTTGATAATGTCTCGATGTGAATAAAATGCAGGCAATTCTGATTCCGGCATAGGTTCTGCGGGTGGGAAGTTTTCTTTTAGATGATCAATTTGTTTTTTATTTTTCCAAAACCTGAAACACACATGTGGACCTGTAGCCAAGCCTGTAGATCCAACATATCCAATGATTGCACCCTGACTTACATTTACTCCTGGACGAATGCCTTTGGCAAACCTTTGCATATGCAAATATTGAGTCTCGTAGGTTTCATCGTGTCTCATTTTTACATATCGACCATTATTTTTTGTGTAGCTTGTTTTTGTAATGACCCCATCTGCAACAGCCATGATCGGTGTTCCATAGGGCGCAGCATAATCCGTTCCTAGATGAGGTATTCTTCTACGTTTGATGGGATGAAGTCTACGTCTGTTGAATCTGGAAGAAATTCTGGCACTCCCTTTAATTGGGGATTTTAAAAATGCTTTTTTGCTTGGACGTCCCTCCATATCATAAAAACCCGTGTACAAATCATTTTCATAATGTACCGAATAATACTCACCATGTTTGTTTTTATAGTAGGCTCCCAGCATTTTACCTAGAGATACCGGTTCTCCGTCAATATATTTTCGTTCGTAAATAACTTTAAACTTATCTCCTTTTTGAGTATGGTAAAATGATACAGACGACGCGAGCGCATCCTCCATAAGGTCAATTACGCCCGGATTGATATTTTGATCCGTCATGGATTTCCAAAGAGAAGAAGTAATCTCACCTGAAGCACTTTCCCGAATGATGCTAAACTCTTTGTCGACAACATCAACCGTAACCGAATCTTTAAAATTATAAATGACATACCGCAACGGATCAGGCTCATATACAAATGCCAATGCCTTTTCCTGACAACTGTCTTTTTTGATCAAATGAAATCGTTTGCCGGCACGAATGTTTCGAACGTTAAAAATATCTCTTGCCTTTTCTTCCAATTCTGCAATGGTAGCATAACTCACGCCATTATCTGTAAGTATATCTCCTAGAAACTGATTGTACTCTATCGTTCCACTTTCAAAATAATGCGCATTGGTTTCGTAGCCATATTTAAATTCTCTTTTTGAAATCTCATGCACGATTTCTTGTTCAGGTTCATCGGAAAAAAAGTGGGCTAACATGTCGTTTTCATAAAAATGATAGCCGATAATAAATACTACGGCGATGGCACATGCCGCAAAAGTGTCAATAAGTAAACCTTTTCTTTTGAACGAAGAATTTTCTTGACTCACGAGTGTTTCTTAAATATGATTGTTAACCGAGTATTATAAACAAGCTACAAATATAACATCCTGGAATTAATCTTTCTGACTATTGATTCTATAATTTTTGTCAACTGTTATTCTTTAGCGTTGGAATGAATTGATTTCATCTGGAAAGTATTTAATTGATAATCAATCTCTAATATAAAATAGAGAAGAGAATTTTTTTTCCGAGATGTTTTGCATCATTGGATTGGTAGGTTTAGTCGACATGAATAATTTGGGTTAATCAACATTGCTATCTTTGTACAATGAATTGGTCTGCTTATATCAAAGGGTTTGAAGCTTATTTGCTGTTGGAGCGATCTCTTTCTCAGCACTCGGTAGATGCATACAAATACGACGTGGACAAACTTCATCAATTTGTGGTGGCCACCGACTTAAATAAAATGCCTGAGCAGCTGGTGCTTAACGATTTGGAGAATTTCATTTTTTACATCAACAAAATAGGAATAGGAGAATATACCCAAGCTCGCATTCTGTCAGGGATCAGGGCGTTTTATAAGTACCTGCTCATGGAAGATATTATCGATTCAGATCCGACTGAATTGCTCGAAGGCCCAAAGTTGAAGCGTAAAGTACCGGATGTATTAAGTTATGAAGAATTGCAATTGATTTTTGCAGCGATTGACTTAAGTGCAGAATTTGGTCATCGCAATCGGGCTATTTTAGAGACGCTGTATGCGTGCGGTGTAAGGGTAAGTGAATTAATCAATTTAAGAATAAGCAACTATTTTCCGAATGAAGGCTTTATTCGAGTAATTGGTAAAGGGGACAAAGAACGAATTGTTCCTATAGGAGGAGAAGCGATTAAATTCATCGATATCTATTTACAATACGACAGAGTACACAAACCGTTGGTCAATGGCCATGAAGATTTTGTTTTCCTCAATCGTCGAGGTAAGAAATTGAGTAGGGTAATGGTTTTTTTAATCATCAAAAAAGCCGTAGAGTTGGCAGGAATAAACAAAACGGTAAGTCCTCATACCTTCCGGCATTCATTTGCCACACACCTGGTGGAGGGAGGGGCTGATCTTCGAGCGGTTCAGGATATGCTTGGACATGAAAGCATTACAACTACAGAAATTTATACACATTTGGATCGTTCATTTTTAAGGGATACCTTGTTGCGGTTTCATCCCGGATATAAAAAATAAAATATCATGAAGTTAGCCTTTTTGAGAATTGCAGTTTTCTTGCTTAGTGCATTGGTACTGGTGAATTGCAAATCCAGTAAGAAAGAGAAAGGATTGGAAGAAAAACTGGGTTCAGATGACTACCTGGTTTTTTTGGATAAGAGCCAGGCAGAAGCCCGGATTGTAAAAGATGCTAAAGACGGCTTTTTTGAAACCATATCCATAACCGATATGTCGGTTCAAATGAAGAAGTCGGATTTACCAGCTTCGCGACCAGAAGTCGTAGCACAATATCGTGA
Source organism: Bacteroidota bacterium (assembly GCA_039194925.1). Taxonomy (GTDB): domain Bacteria; phylum Bacteroidota; class Bacteroidia; order Chitinophagales; family Saprospiraceae; genus CAJXUU01. The sequence goes on along the minus strand of JBCCVV010000153.1, from coordinate 12,119 downwards.
GTTTTTGAAATCTGAAATGGAAAGTTTTACGGAGGAGGAAAAAGACTTCATGCGTGAGGTATTTAATGCCGCGAAAGCTGCCCTGGATAAAATAAACCCCAATCTACTCCCCGAACGTATTGAATTGATCAAAACCAAGACCAATCACTACGGTCCGGATGTATATTACACCAGGGAAAAGGCGATTATTTTGCCAAGTAATATTTTTGAGGAGAAATCAGTTGAGGCTCAAATGCCTATTATGTTGCACGAGATTTTTCATATCCTAAGCCGGTACAATAAAGACTTTAGAGAAAAATTATATGCGCTGATTGGTTTTATTCCTATAGATTCGGAACTCATTTTACCCAGAAAGATTGAAGATAAACTTTTATGCAATCCAGATGGAGTGAGTAAAGCGTATGCCATCAATCTGGTTGATCTCAGCGGTAAATCTCAATTGGCACTTCCGCTAATAATGAGTACTAAAGATCGTTATCAATCAAATATGCCTACTTTCTTTTCGTACTTGTATTTTGACTTATTTCCATTGATAAAGATTACAGAAAATCAGGTGTCTCTGGGGTTAAATAAACAAGGGGATTCTTCCTTGGGTGCTGAACATAACGCAAATTTCTTCGATCAAATCAAAGACAATACACAGTACATCATTCACCCTGATGAAATTTTGGCCGATAATTTTATGATGGCCGTGATCGCCCATAAGAATGAGACTTTCGTGAATTTTTCTCCTGAGGGCATAAAGCTGCTAGAGGAAGTATTGGACGTACTGAGAACTTTTGAATAAAGGCGTTGATAGGGATAGACAAAAAGTCTACATATGTGGTACGTGCTGTAGGGTTTTAAGATTAAAGCGTGAGGATAAATTTTCTTCCTATGAATAATGAGATATCATAAGCAGGTACTCAGTATATCATTTTTTTTTGGACTCAACTTCATGTTTAGGCGGGTTCAAATAAAAATGGCTATCCCGTTTCTGAGATAGCCAGGCCAAAATATTAATACGCTCACTTATTTTGGCGTTAACGTTACTGTAGCAGTATCATCGAATCCATTGATCCATGTATAAGTGATCACACCGCTAGCCAGATCAACCTTACCCGTAATAGTCGTGGTAGTATTGAAAGGTTCTGTCAACTCTCCGGAGACATCATCACATAGAACGGAAAGCGGACCCACAAGTCCTCCACCTGCAATAAATTCTGGAGAAATACCGAAGCCTTCATACCAAAAACCATACAATCCGCCCGACCAATCAAATATTTCGTATTCACCTTCTGATATTTCTGTTATCGTAACTTCACCTTCTACGGTCGCTACACCTGGACAGCACGGATCGGTAGATGTTCCAGACGTTGCGGTTACATAATCGCCGGCAATATTTCGCGTATCGCAGTCATCATCCTGGATAAGTACTTTGATGCTTGAACGAAGATTGGCAGGGCCCACAAAACCAGCTTTACCATTTTGTGTATTTTCGAGACCGATAGTTATCTCTAAGACCCCGCCAGTGAATTCATCGTTGTCAATCGTTTGTATGTAAATCGTATCACTGAACCCATTGTCTGCATTAAAATTGAGATCCGAGGACGTGTTTACGATAGTGAAATCTGTATCGAGTACAGCTGTTGAAGCATCGCTATCTACCGAAAAGCTTGCTGAGCCGCTGGACTGTTCTTTATTGCTATAGTGCACCACTAAGGCTACTTGATCCGCAAAAGATTCTAAAACTGATGTTTCTTCCACTGAGAAATAATAGAAGTTTTCACCTTCATAGAATTCCGTTACTGGTGCGTCTTTGTTGCAAGACAAGGCAAAAATTAATAAAAATAGGAGTGCACCCAGGTGCGTATATCGTTGTTTCATTTTCTGAGTTTTTAAAAGTTAATAGCCATCATTTTGGACCATGTTTTCATTGGCAAAGATCTCTGCTCGTGGGATAGGGTAGACAAACTTGAAGTTATCACTCGGTAAAGTGCATTCATCCGAAGTGCAATCTGTTCGTACCACATCTTCACTATATCTGCGAATGTCAAAAAAGCGGAAACCTTCATACGCCAATTCTCTTCTTCGTTCCAGTATTACCGCAGCATCTAATGCATCTCCATTTTCTCCCGGAGAAACAAATCCAGCGATTCGATTTGAACGAATAGCATCTAAATCAGAGAGTGCATCTCCGTCATTGTTTTGTGCTGCATTGGCCTCCGCACGGATCAAATACATTTCAGACGTTCTCATAATAAAGGGCTCATGCAAATCCCGATTAGATTCAGACCCTCGGTATTTATTGATAATCATTCTACCACTCAGCATAGCGAAGTTGGTTGATAATCTGATGTCGTCATCTTCATAAAGACTTACCAAATCATTGCTTGGCTCAAATCGAGAACCTACGCCATCGGCAAAAAATGGATCATTAAGTTGTTGATCGTCAGGGTCAAGGGCTAATTTGAAAATGGATTCACCATCCTCATCATTTTCACCAAACATCAATGGATAATTATCAATGTCGGCAAGTGCCGGTGCGTTGTCAATAGCATTGGTCGCATTAGCAACTGCAGCACTCCAGTCTTCTTCAATAAGCGCAATTCGGGCAAGAACACCGTATCCCAAAGCGGCACTTGCGCGATTTGGATTGAAATCGTCTGAGAAACCGCCTATAGCAGCATTAATATCATCTTTTATGTTGCCATACATTTCTGAGTAGGTGATTCGACTTGCTTCCTGGAAAATATCCATAGGATCTGTAATGTACGGTACGGTCAATCCGCTTCCTCCATTATAGCGTTCGCCGAAAACCTTGCTCAATTCGTAATGTGCGAGCCCTCGAATTACCAATGCTTCAGATCTATATTGATTGGCCTCAGCGGCATTTTCACCTGTGAAGTTGGCTGCATTAAGAATTACAAAATTTGCTCTTCGTATTACATTGTATACATCTTCCCAACAGTCTTCAAGATCCTGGTCTCCTTGCTCATAATCCCATTCGTGTACGATTGCTCCCTGGCCCGTGTTTTCACTTGCTATTTTCAAATCATCCGCTGGCCATTCTCCCAGGGCAACAAGAAACCCGGTGTAAGCACCTTCCTCGGTTAGCCCTTCATAGATGCCGAACAAAGATTTGTTAAGGTCTTCAATGTTTTCGAAATCAGGTTGAATGACATCATTTTCTTGAGGGGTAATGTCCAATGATTCACAGGACGCGAAAAAGAGAAGTATCGCCAAAGCCGCAATTATATTTATATTTTTCATTTGTATTCAATTTTAGAGGTTAGAAATCCACATTCGCTCCTACAGTGATTGCCCTTGCAGAAGGGAAACCGTATGTCGCAATGTTGTTATTATCTTCCGGATCGAAACCTGAGAAGTTGGTTATTGTAAAGAGGTTTCTACCCTGAACAAATAAGCGGATACCAGAGAATACACCCAACAGGTCATTTTGGAGAGGTATCGCATACCCAAGTGTGACTCTTCTCATTCTGAAAAATGATCCATCTTCCAGATCTTTTGATGAGAATTGTCTTGCTGTACCAATTCGTTGAACGTCCGTAACGTCGCCTGGATTCTGCCATACACCATTCATTATAGTGGATAAATTGAACTGTGCAAAATTTGGATTTTCCTGGAAAAAGGTCTGATTGTTAAATAAAGTATTTCCGTAGACCCAATTACCTAAAACGTTTAGCGTGAAGCCTTTGTATCCAGCAGTAAGCGTTAAGCCTCCAGTCCAGGGAGAAAAGTTGCTACCAAAAATTGCCTTAGGTTCTACTGCAGCAAAGTTGTCTGTAACGTTCCCATCTGCATCTATGTACAGTGGATTCCCTGTTGCTGGATCCACACCTCCCCATTCTTCGATATAGTGGGTGCCTAGAGAAAGTCCTTCCCGGATTATGGATGTACCTTGCTCAAACTCATCTACCTGACCGAGATCCGTGATTACGTTTTGATTGTATGCAAACTGAACACCAACTTCAAGATATGGATCACCTTTGAGAAGGGCAGCATTCAACTCTACTTCTACACCTTGGTTACGCATGGATCCAGCATTGATAGTAAGACTTGTTCCTCCACCCGATCTTGGTAATTCCTGACTAATGAAAAGGTCTTCGGTGTTATTTCGATAATAAGCAACATTACCAAATAAGAAGTCATCAAATAAACCAAACTCAACAAAGGCATTAATCCCTTTGAGAACTTCCCATTTCAGATCTGGGTTTCCAGGATTGGTTGCAGAGGGCACAAATGCTGGATTTCCTGCATAGCTGCTGTTGGCATAAAGCGTATATTGCTCCTGCTCCAGTATACCTTCAGAGTTACCGTTGGTACCATAGCTTACTCCCAATTTTAAGTAATTCAATATTGAATTATTTTCCAGGAAAGATTCCCGGCTTATAATCCAGGAAGCGCCTAGATTCCAGAAGGTTCCCCATCGGTTATTTTCACCAAAAACGGAATTGCCATCTCGTCGAATACCAGCCGTAAGATTGTATTTGTCGTCCAGTGTATAGTTGAGTCGTGAGAAAAATGAATTCAATACTTTTTCTCTTTCCAATCCGGCAATGATTGGAATAAAATCAGGATTATCCGCACTACCGGCAGTGGCTGCCGCTGGAGTTTCCAATCCTCCGGTAAGTCCAAACGAATTGAAACTGTAATCATCTCTAGTTCGTTTTCGGGTTTCTTGACCGATCAGGACATTTAAATTATGCCGCTCATTAAATACGTTGGTATAATTGGCCAAATGACTAAATGTTGTCCATATCGTATTGTCTACTTCTTTGTCCAATTGACCTTGACCACCTTGTACTGTTGTTGATAATCTTGAATTCGGATCAATGTAGCTCTTGGATGAGACATTGGTATAGTCAACACCCCATCTTCCCGTAAATGTTAATTGTTCGATTGGAGAAACTTCTACATACGCTTGTCCTAGTAATTTTAAATTGTTCTGTTCTTCATAATTGAATTCTACTTCTTCAATTGGGTTTCGACCAGTAGCACCGAAGACAAAATTACCGTCTGCATCCCTCACTTCTTCATACGGATTGGCAAGATAGGCGAGTGCGGCCGGATTGTTCAAGTTAATTGCGTTTTCGGACTGGACCAGGTTTGATTTACCAAATCCACCGGAAGCCCTGATCCCGACTTTGATGATATCAGAAACTTGTTCTGAAAAGTTGGCACGTAAAGTACCACGATTGAAGTCGGATCCATTAAGAACACCTTCCTCTTCATAATAGTTACCTGCGATGTAGAACCTGGTTTTATCATCTCCACCCATAACACTTACGTTGTGAGACATGATCCGACCGCTGCGGAATACGATATCTCTCCAATTGGTGTTTATTCCTCGCAATCTATCCAGTTCTGCGGCATTGGCTGCCAACTCCTCTTCGGATAGTCCGCTATTGTTTGGATTGTCAGGAGAAAGATTCCATCCAGGTCCTCTTCTCGCCAATGCTTCAAAAGCAAGTTTTTCAGTAGAGTTCATCATATCAAATTGATCTCTTGCACGCGTAGTCGAACCGTATTGCACATTATAACTTACACGTGTCTCTCCATTAAAACCACTTTTGGTATTGATCAGGATTACTCCATTTGCTCCTGATGCTCCATAAATAGCCGTAGACGACGCATCTTTCAAAATAGAGATGCTTTCAATATCGTTAGGGTTCAAAGCAGCAAAATCGGCTGGTCTGATTTGAACACCATCCATTACATATATGGGATTGTTATTGCCTTGAATAGAACTCGGACCTCTTAACACCACTGAGACTGTATTGGAACCAGGCTGGCCACTACCACTTAAGATATTTAATCCTGGGGCTTGTCCTTGAAGGATTTGATCAATACTGGCGATGGGAAGTGCTTCAATATCTTCAGCGCTTACGGTAGAAACGGATCCAGTGATTGACTTCTTATCCTGTACTCCATATCCGGTAATTACTACTTCTCCAATCAATTGACCTTCAACAAGTAAGATGTCGATTTGAGATTGAGTCCCAATTTCAACTTCTTGTGTTGTGTATCCTATATAACTAATGGTGAGGATGTTATAGCCTTCCGGAACAGTGATTGTATATCGTCCGTCCAAGTCGGTTATTTCGCCATTTGTAGTTCCTTTAACCACTACGTTGGCGCCAATCAGTGGTTCGGAATTTTCATCAGTGACCGTACCGGAAATTGTGCGCTGAGCGCTTAATGACGCAGTGGTCAGTAGAGCGCATAGCACTACTAATAGTTTTTTCATGAGTATACTTTTTAGTTTTACAAATACTCTGCCTTTCCGCAATATGTCGCAATTGCAGATACTGAACAGTAAGCCCATAGGACTCTTACCAAAAAGTGAGCGATTTAAAATTATAGTAACGAGATTGTATTTAATCTCTGCAGTGAGAATTGGATTTTGTTAACCGGCTGTTTTTGTTTCCAATTGAAAGTATTACGATTATCTTAAGTTATATGCTGCCAAGATGTTAAGATAGATTTCAAACTGTCGGCTTGGAGTACAATTTTTTCTTGGCTTATTTTTTGAGATGATATATTGCAATTGCTTGTAATATAAGGCGTTTCCGAATATCGACGAATGGAACAAGTGGCTGTGAAAAATATTTATTGTTGTTTTAAAATTTTTCAGGACTTTTGCAGAATAAAAGGTACATTTAATGCCAATGTCTACACGAAAGAAAAAGAACTTTGATCCTGCTCGGGCAAAGCTGCATGAGGTGATTTTTGAGGCGGAGACGAAAGCGGGCAAAACCTTTGATGTCATATTATTGATAGCCATACTGGCAAGTGTAATCGTAGTTATATTAGAATCTGTTCCAACCTATGATGCGAAGTATGGGATGATTTTCGATATCCTGGAATGGATGTTTACTATATTCTTTACCATAGAATATGGCCTTAGATTATACAGCGAATACAATCCAAAGAAATATGCGACCAGTTTTTTCGGAATCATTGATCTTATGTCCATACTTCCTACCTATTTGAGTATATTATTTGTTGGTACTCAGAGTCTTATGATCGTAAGGGGCTTGAGGTTGCTTCGTGTATTCAGAATCTTTAAGTTGGCCAATTTTTTAATTGAAGGTCAAATCATTATTAAAGCCTTAAAAGCGAGTAGGGCAAAGATTACCATTTTTATCATCTTCATTTTGATCATGGTCAGTATTTTTGGTTCTGTGATGTACTTGGTAGAAGGGACGCAGAATGATCAATTTGACAGTATTCCAAGAAGTATTTATTGGGCCATCGTTACATTAACTACAGTGGGCTATGGAGACATTTCACCTCAAACAAATTTTGGTCAATTCATAGCCGCGATTATTATGATTTCCGGTTATGCGATCATTGCAGTGCCCACAGGTATTGTTTCTTCTGAATTGATGGACGTTGCAAATCGTAAAAGGAAGCAAAAAGTTTCATCCTACACATGTCAGCATTGCAGTGAAGAAGGTCACGATGATGATGCTAAACATTGCAAGTATTGCGGAGAGAAATTGAATAAGGAAAATGAATAGCACTATTTTGAAAGCGCTCAGATTTTGTTAATTAGATAAATAAGTAAATATGAAGATAAGAATAAGAGATAATAGCATACGTTTCAGGTTGTCGGCTACAGACCTAAAGAAGTTACGAAAAAAAGGAAAATTGGTGAGCAAATGCATTTTTGGAACTTCTCAGGTTTTCAAGTATTCTGTTGTTTCCAAGAAAAATGGGAATAGCGAATTTTTATGTGTTGATCTTAAAAAAAATCACATTAGCATTGAGTTGGCGGCATCCGATGTCAAAGAATGGGTAAAGACTGATTTGGAAGGCTTTGATGCAATTATGGACAATGGAACAAAAGAGGGACTCTATGTCTTGGTTGAGAAAGACTGGCAATGTTTGACTCCACGAGGTGAAGACGAATCAGATCTTTTTCCAAATCCGAACGCTTAATTTACAGTGGTTTGGAGTATGTTTTGAATAGAAAAGTTATCCGCCATGAGCCGGATTCAAATAATAGCTTTGATGATGTATTGACGATTGAAGAACCCCTTGAGATTAGATTGAAATATCATACGCAACGAGGCGATTTCAAAATGATAAGCCTTGCAGTTACCATGCGTACGCCCGGTGATGATGAGGCATTGGCGAGAGGTTTTTTGTTTACGGAGGGTATAATCAAGTCACAAAAAGATGTAGTCCAGGTAGAGGAGCCAGCCGAAAATATCATTGTACTATCCTTGGAAGTGTCTGTTCATTTTGATGCAGAGGCGTTAAAACGAAATTTTTATACCACTTCAAGTTGCGGCGTCTGCGGAAAGGCTTCGATAGACAGTATTCATTCGGACTCCATTTATTTACCATGGTCTTCCAGATTTGCCATTGATAAACAGAAGCTTTTTGCTTTGCCTGAGAAGTTAAAAGAATTCCAATCTCAATTTGAACAGACTGGAGGAATCCATGCATGTGCATTGGCAAATGATGCTGGAGAAATAGTACATGTACGAGAAGATGTTGGCAGACACAATGCCATGGATAAACTTATTGGAAGTTGGGAGGATTATCCCATTGGAAATTATATGGTTTTAGTGAGTGGAAGAGCCAGTTTTGAGTTGGTACAAAAGGCAAGTAAGGTGGGGATACCGCTTTTGGCGGCAATTGGAGCTCCTTCCTCTTTGGCCGTACAATTGGCAGAAGAGCAAGGAATGGGGTTGGTTGGATTTTTGCGCAGGGGAAGCTTTAATGTGTATACTGGAAGCAATCGACTAATAACTAAAGAAGTGTTTTAGATTTTAAATCCAATCTTTGAAATAAAATGATCAATTTAAACCACCTTAAAATCTTTGAAAAATATAATGGAGATTCTGATGGTTTTGCCCGTGCAGGATCAAAGATCGAAAAAGAGCAAATGGATCATAATTATTGGTTTATGATAGCGAATTTTAAGCATGATCTGGAACTGGTTAGAAAAGGGTTGACATCAGATGGTTTTAATAAAGATTTAGAGCGGCGTTTAAATGAGCAAGTGGATGTTGAGGCTCAAGAACGATTAAAGGAAGCTAAAAAAAACGAACGAAATATCTTGATCGCTATTTTCCATCGTATCAAAGCATGGGTGACAAGATATTAGGGTTAGCGTATATATTTTCTTATATAAAAATGATCAAAACTACTCAGGTAATTACTTTATTCCTTAGCTTTTGATTACGACCCAGAGTTGTTAATATTGAGTTCTTCCATACCACTCAGCAATAGAATCATTGAATATGTGAGCGGTAACAATTTATGAATTGATGGATTTTGATTAGAATATATTCTCAAGTCTTTTTTATAATCTAATCAATTTTCCATTTTCTTTTGCGCTTGCAAAGATCGCATCCATAATATACATATCTTTTAATCCATCTTCGCCAGGGACCATTACGGGTGTATTATTTAGAATTGCTAATGCATCATCATCCATTTGACGGGCTTGTTGATTGGGGACATAAGTATTTAGTTTTATACCATCACTGGTTTCTCCTTTCACCCCATGATAGGTTTGAAATGGATAGAGACCATAGGTGCCGTTAGCACATTCTATTTGCAAATTGTTGACTCCTGACCCCAAAGTAGTCATGCATTGGGCAATGGTACCTGAAGGGAATTCTAATGTAAACCTGGTCGTCTCATCCACTTCGTTGAATATATCGGGTCTGGTTGTGTGATGGGTGGCTATGACAGAAATGGGTTCTTCATCAGTAGTATATCTTGCTGCATTAAGTGGATAGGTACCCATATCGTACATAGCTCCTCCTCCCAATTCTTTATGCAATTTCCAGCCTCGATAATTAAATGCAGTCCAGCCCGCTTCGGCTGTTAGTTTTTTAATGGCACCGTACGGCTTAGTTCTGGCCCATTTCATAATGGTTTTTGTATTGGCCTCGTGTTGCATTCTATAACCTACCGTAAGCTTAACCTTATTCTTCTTGCAAACGGAAATTATTTTCTCGGCTTGAGCGGCATTGATCTCCAAAGGCTTTTCACACCAAACATGTTTTCCGGCATTAGCGGCGATCTCAGCATATTTAAGGTGCAATGCATTTGGTGTAACAATATAGGCAACATCAATATCCGAATTGTTGGCCATGGTATGCATATTTTGATAATCGTAGATGTTTTTCTCTTTGAGTTTATATTTATTCTTCCAGGCCACAGCTTTTTCCGGCGTTCCGGTTACTATTCCTGCAAGATGGCAATGATTCGTCTTTTGGAGAGCGGGTGCCAGTAAATCGGTACTGTAATATCCCAATCCGACCAAAGCCACACCAATTGACTTCTTTTTAGATGGTATCAAAATAGAAGGCATAGTTAAAGTGGAGGATGCAATTATAGAATTCTTGATAAAATTTCTTCGATTCATAATTTTAAGTTTTAAATCACTTCTTATTTAAAATCAAATCAGAAATGTAAATTACAGTTTTGATAAGAAATAAATAGTATGAAATTGAGATGGGGGATTTTGGGTCCTGGAAAAATAGCAAATAAGTTTGTTAAGGATCTTTTGTTGATAGACGATTGCGAGTTGGCGTCGGTGGCATCCAGATCATTGGAAAAAGCCGAAAATTTCGCGAGGATTTATGGGGCGAAACATTTCTATTCATCTTACAAGGATCTGTTTGAAGATAAAGATATTGACATCATCTATATCGCTACTCCCCATAACTCACATATGAAGTTTGCGTTGGAAGCATTAAATCATGGAAAACATGTACTGTGCGAAAAACCACTCGCAATCAATAAAGAACAAGTATCGGCACTTATCCATGCGGCCAGAACCAATAATGTATTCTTGATGGAAGCATTTTGGACTCGATTCAATCCAACTATGGAGGCAGTATTGTCCAAAATTAAGAATGATGAAATTGGTGAGGTCAACTATATCAATGCAGATTTTTGTTTTTACAAAGATGCTGATCCAGATAGTCGCCTCTTCAACTTAGAGTTGGCGGGTGGCGCTCTTTTAGATGTTGGAGTATATCCTATTTTTTTAAGTTATATGATTATGGGATATCCTGAAGATATTTTGGCGACTGCGCTATTGCATAAGACTGGGGCAGATCTACAAACTTCTGCTATCCTGAAATATAATAAAGGGCTTTCTACATTGAATTGCGGATTTCGATCTCATTCTGATATGGTGGCAAAAATTTATGGAACAGGTGGCAAGATATTCATTGATGATCGATGGCACGAGTCATCTGGGTATCGGGTAGAAAAGGATGGTGAAGTCCAGGCTTTTAGTCATCCGACTCTTGGCAAAGGGTTTTCCTATGAAATTCAAGAATGTGTACGATGCATACAAGCAGGGAAAATTGAAAGTGAAAAGTGGTCTCATCAAGATAGTCTTAATTTGATTTCGATTTGCGATGAGGTGAGAAGACAAGTAGGCGTGAAATATCCTTTTGAATAACTTTAGTCCGTAAAGGCGTACTTATACTCCTGATGAAATTCATGAAATAAAAATTTCGCTTTCTTCAAATCTTTATGGAATAGGGACAGCACCATTTTGCTATCAATAAACGTTTTAAAGTTCCTTGTAAAACATTGATAGGAGTTGAACTTCCATTCACTATAATTTCTTGTAAATCCATGATGGATTGGATTATGATGAATATATGCAATTAGGTTTAATAGTTTATGATCATAACGTATTCCAATTCTTTTGAATCTTTTTTGAAAAAGACTGCCTGTCCGTTTTTGCTGTTTATTAAAAGCCAAGGTGTAGGAAGAAAGAATCCTTTTAAACTGATCTTCTAGAAATTCATTATACGTTATTTCTTCCGCCAGGAATTTCCTGCTTTTCGAAGTGTCGATTTGTTCAATCAAGCGTTTTATTTCTTTCGAATATGGTCTTACTTTTACGATAAAATGAAAGTGATTGGGCATTAAACAAAAGCAGTACGTTTCTAAGAACGGATGAATAAGCATTTCCCATTTTTTAAGAAAAAAGTTATAATTATCTACACTTCTAAAAATGGAAGTTCTGTTGATGCCGCGGTTATAGATATGATAAAATGTATTTTCCTCAATTACTGGCAGAAGTTTGAGGAAAATACATTTTTCAAAAAAAAATCAGTGGGTGG
>JBCCVV010000152.1:0-16053 GCA_039194925.1 Bacteroidota bacterium | reverse complement strand
GAATAGTAATGAATGCAGTGAAGAATAAATTAATCCAAAGAGTATTTGCAGTTGTAAATCGCAAAACACCGTATGTTAAAATGATGAATTATGCTTGATAAATATTTCTTATATTTATTTGGTTAGACGTAGAAATTCGTCTGTATGTATTTTGTCATCATTTTTGACCATCTGCGTATCGCTGAAGCTTTAGCGGAAGTATAAAATGCCGCCAAAATGAATTTCCAACTAACTTCTAGCCCAGGATTGCAATCATGGTCTGGAAATATTATTCTCGTTCTGTAGTAATGTTTTAGTTAGAGAAGTGATTTAAAAACAGACTAAATTATGAAAGTCTAAACTTTTGAGTGAGGTTGAAAAAAGGGAGTTTCGTTGTTATTATTACTATCAATATTACTACATTTGCGGAATAATTCAAAAAGTAAATTATGGCTTCTACAACGAGCACGGGAAGATGGTGGATGTACTTCTTTGTTTCATTGGTCGTAACGATCGGATTTCTTATCGTCTGGCCGGAATGGTTTTGGGTACCGCTTCCATTTTTATTTTCAGCCTTGGTGAAGGCATTTGATTGGTTGTAGTATATCTCAAATCAATCGGAAAGAACCTGACAAGTTGAATTAATTTGTCAGGTTTTTTTATTGCAAATTATATAGTTTTAGTTCCGCAGCATAAATATTATCCAATTGTTCTTCTCTTCCGTTTTGTATAATGGTAATACTATATTTACCTGCCTCACTGAATTTAAATCGTTCTTGAAGTAAAAGGTCGATTTTGCATTTTGTTGAGCCACAATCTCCAAGAAATAGGCCCTGCCCATTGGTGAGATTTAAAGAGAGAATATCTTCGTCTTTTTTACCGTTGGGATATTCAGTAATGATCTTGACATAAATATTTTGATAGCTAAAATCGGTGCCATATGTGAGCGATAACATTAAATCATAGGTATCGTCCAATCGATCAATCTCTAAAGGGAAGCTTAGCTCGTTGGCATAACTCCAAGTTCCTCCAATTTCAATCTTCTTAGCAATTAAAGGTTTCGGTTTACAGCCCGTAGCAAAACAGATTGCAATAAAACATATAGCGACAGTCAAAATCCTCATAACGCAAACATATTATTTATTGACGATAGAATGAATGGTCGTTTCGATTTATTATTTCAAGTACATAAAATTGAATTAATGTGAGAGAAAACGTCCCATTTTCAGTAATTTTGCGCCTTGTTTTTAAAATTGGACCAAATAATAATGCGTTTAATTTGTGACTGACTGACTAAAGCGACTTTACATATTATAATTATTTTTAATATTTTATTAGCTTTGTTGGCTTTATTCAATACGAAATCGAGAAATTACTTTTAAATTTTAAGCTTTGATCGCATATCTTCAGGGAAAGCTAACGCACAAGAATCCGGCTTTTGTCTATGTGGACTGCAATGGCGTTGGATACCATGTCAATATTAGTCTGAATACGTATTCAAAACTAGAAAATCTAGAATCTGTCAAAATCATGACCTATATGCATACCAATGATGATGGTCAGTCTTTGTATGGGTTTATGGATGGTTCGGAACGCGAAATGTTTGTGTTGCTTATTTCCGTTTCTGGTGTTGGGCCCAATACGGCACGTGTAATACTGTCTTACATGACAACTGAAGAGACAAAATCGGCCATTGTTCATGAAAATGTGGTTGCCTTGAATAAGGTGAAAGGAATAGGACCCAAGACAGCAAAACGCATAATTATTGATTTGAAAGACAAAATATTGAAAATAAGTGGGGATCAACCGCTAATTATTAGTGAATCCAACAATACGTTGAGAAATGAAGCGTTAAGTGCATTAGTTGCTTTAGGATTTCCGAAAAATTCGGTGGAAAAGCAACTTAAAAGCATTCTGTCGAACCACCCTGATATTGATCAGGTAGAAGACATTATCAAGTTGGTTTTAAAGCAGATGCGATAATGCTCCCATTTTTATATAATTCGATACAATGTACTTCGCATGTAATGCGTTGTAGTACGATGTGTTTTGATTTTAATTGAAAAAATTAAGCTTAACTAGCTAAAGCAGACTGGATAGAGATAGTATGAAAATTACCCGAGCATTAGTTACCCTGGTATTTGTAGGAGCTTATTTGTATGCCGCTTTAGGTTCAGGAATTGGCAAGAACTTACCCGATCCGTATCAAGATAATTTTGGTATGGTGATCACCGATACGATTCCAATTACAGACAATTACGGCGACCATATCACAGATCCCAATACAAATCCATTTGACATAACTCCAAATGTTATTGAACAAAAAGTAGAATACGATCCGGAGTCAGGACACTACATTGTATTTGAAAAGATCGGAGATGAGTATTATCGAACGCCTACTTTTTTGACATTTGAAGAATACCTTGAATTTCAAAAAAAGCAACAGGAGAAAGAATATTTTAATCGCCTTGCCGGTATAACAACTAAAAAACGTGGCTTAAACGCCAAGGTTGATCCTATGGAACGGATTGATATTCAGAATACCTTGGTGGATCGATTATTTGGGGGTACTGAAGTAAATATTCAACCTCAGGGACAAGTTGATGTTACCCTGCAAAGTACTTACTTCAATTCTTTTCAGGCGGCATTCGGAAGAACCGGGGCAGTGCAATTTAACCCCATAGACCCCGACGTTGATATTAGTGTAAGTGTCGATGGAAATATAGGTACTAAAATGAATCTGGCGTTCAATTACGATACGCAATCCACCTTTGATTTTGATCGAAAAATTAAACTAGAATATGATACTGAGGCTTTTGGTGAGGATGATATAATAAAGAAGATTGAAGCTGGAAATGTTAGTTTACCCCTGAGAGGTAATCTTATTCAGGGTGCACAATCTCTTTTTGGTCTAAAGACAGAATTGCAATTTGGTCATTTGCGGTTGACTGCCATTGCCTCACAGCAACAGTCTTCTCAAAACAATCTTACCATTGAAAATGGAGCCGCAGTCCAGAGATTTGAATTGGCACCTGATCAATATGATGAAAATAGACACTTTTTTCTTTCTCACTACAATCGGGAAACTTTTGAAGGAAATTTGGCCAATTTGCCTCAAATAAATACTTCATTTAGAATTTCTCAATTGGAAGTATGGATATCGAATAATGGGAACACTGGACAGAACTATAGACAAGGAACCGCAGATATTGTAGCGATCTCTGATTTGGGAGAGCCTGAATTTGACAAATATACTGGAACGGATAAGCGGTATCGACTTAATTACGGCCCTTATCAAAATCTTGATCCATCTATTTTCAAAGATTTACTCGGTAATTCGTTACCCGATAATCGAGTGAACCCAATTTTTGAATTGCTTACAGATAATGATTTAGGAATTGATATTGAAGATAGAGACTTGGTAAGTGCAGCGTTATCCAGTGAAGGTTTTGTGGAGAATAGAGACTTTGAAGCTTTTAGTGGGCGAAAATTGTCTCCAAGTGAATATTCTTTTAACGAACAACTGGGATTCTTATCGTTAAATATCAGGCTGCGACCTAATCAATCGTTGGCTGTTTCCTATAATTATACGTATACGGCGAATTGTGATGAAGTTTATAATGTGGGAACTTTAGCTGGTGATGGTACACAATTCTCGAATCCCAATGCAAACGCAGAACAGGATACGATTGAACCAGAATCTCCGAAGGTATTGTTTACGAAACTTATAAAGGCAACCAATCAAATTACCAGTAATCCTCAATGGGATTTGATGATGAAAAATGTCTATCCACTTCGGGCTACTCAATTGGATGCCGAAGAATTTCAATTCGATATCTTTTTTGAAGATGATACTGATGGTACATTTAAGAAATTCATTCCGGAAGATGGATTTAGAAATTTGCCACTCTTGCAGGTATTTAATTTGGATCGGTTGAATAAATACAATGACCCTCAAGCAGATGGAATTTTTGATTTTGTTCCCGGTGTAACGGTTATACCGAGCAGTGGATCGGTTGTATTTCCAGTACTCGAACCATTTGGTAGTTCTTTGGATCAATTATTGGGTCCAGAAATTGCAGAAAGGTATAAGTATCAGGAACTTTACGATACATCGGTCACCATTGCAGGTTTTGCACTGGAACGAAATAAATTCTTGATGGCCGGAGAAGTGAAATCTGCTACATCGGGAGAGATCAATCTGGGACCTTTTGTGCCTCAGGGTTCCGTAAGAGTAAGAGCTGGGGGTATAGAACTGGTCGAAGGGGCCGATTACGAGGTGGATTATTCTTTGGGACGACTTAGGATAATCAACGATTCTTATCTTCAGCAAGGGACACCGATTAATGTATCATTTGAAGATCAGGCCTTATTTAGTTTGCAACAAAAAACAATGTTGGGACTTCGAGCAGATTACGAATTCAACGATAATCTGTCGCTTGGAGCCACCTATTTGCGATTGTTTGAGCGTCCATTTACCGAAAAAGTAAATATCGGAAATGACCCGATCAACAATCGAATTTTTGGATTGGATATGGCCTATAGTGATGAAGCTCCATTTTTGACCAAGTGGGTGGATAAGCTACCTTTTTATAGTACAAAAGAAGCTTCTAGTATTAATTTTTCTGCTGAAGCAGCATATTTAAAACCTGGACATTCTAGTGCAATAAATAATGGAGATGATGACGGCGGGGTAGTTAGTATCGATGACTTTGAGGGTGCAGTGAATGGTCTTTTGCTGGGAGGATTTAATACGAATCAATGGCGGTTGGCAAGTACACCGACTACGGATGATTTCCCTGAAGCTTTACTTAATGATGACTTGCACTATGGAGTCAATAGAGCAAAAATTGCCTGGTATGTTATTGATCGACAGGCCAGGAATCAAGCGGATTTTCAAAACCCATATTCCAGATTAATAGACCAGACAGATTTGTTTTCAAGAGAGGTGCAGATTGGGCAATCCGAACTGATAACATTTGATATAAGTTATTATCCTGACGAACGAGGTCCATATAACTTTGATTTACCTCCAGGCATGGATACAACAACCTATTCAGCAGGTATTGACGTAACAGATGATGGTGTCAAGCTCCTGGATCCGGAATCTAGATGGGGAGGTATAATGAGAAGTTTTCAGAATATTGATTTTGAAGCTGCCAACTATGAATTTATTGAATTTTGGATGTTGAACCCCTATACGGAACGTCCGGATGGTATTCAACATGATTTATCTGAAGAAGGTAAGATCATTTTCCATCTTGGAAATGTCTCCGAAGACATTCTAAAAGATGGACAACAGTTTTACGAAAATACGATCCCTATTGACGAGGATGAAGTGGTAAACATTAAAAATACAGAATGGGGTAAGGTTCCAAATGTTACACCTATTTCAAATGGTTTTGTTCCAAATAGCATTGATATACAGGATATTGGGTACGATGGGCTGAATGATTCTGAAGAAGCGGAAAAGTACAGAGATTATGTAACGACCATTACAAATCTAGGGTATCCTGAAATTGCTGCTGATGCGTGTGGAGACAATTACGAGTTTATCGAAGCACAAAATTCAGAATTAGATCTTTTGACGCGTTTTAAGAATTTTAATAATCCGCAGGGAAACTCTCCTTTTGATGCTACAGGTAATGCTGCCGGATTTCAGCGAGGAAATAGATTTGCTGAATCAGAAGATCTCAACAACAATTTCTTTTTGGATAAAGGAGAAAGTTATTATCAATATACACTTGATATAAAACCTAAAGAAAGTATGGATTTGCCTGGTGAATTAGAATTGGATGTTGAGGGCAATACATACTATACCCAGGATACCTTGGTGACCAATCCAAATGGAGGACGTGAAAAATGGTATCGGGTGAGAATTCCAATTACATCTGATTTTGATTTTGCCAAGAATATTGCAGGGTTCAGATCGATTCAGTTCATGAAAATGTTTATGACCAATTTTAAGACTGCAAAAACATTCAGATTGGCGGATTTCCAATTGGTACGAAACCTTTGGAGAAAGAAAACACCAGATTGTCCAGGTACAGATATAGATGGAAGAAACATCAATTTCAATGTTGATGAAATCGGGGTTGAGGAAAATAGAAACAACGAACCTTTTGGATATGTAACGCCGAAGAATATTAAACAAGAGCGGCTTTTTAGCACATTTTCAAATTTGCTACAGGATGAGAAATCACTTGCTTTAAATTTCTGTGATCTTGCGGATGGTTGTGAAGCTGGTATTAATAAGTTAGCTCGACTGGATTTGACATTATATGATCGGCTGCAGATGTTTTTCCATGCGGAATCCAGAGAAGGACAGGAAGAAATAAAGAAGGGTGAGCTATATGGCTATATCCGATTTGGAAAAGATTTGGTAGATCACTACTATGAATATGAGATTCCTCTGACAATATCAGATCCTGCCCAGCCTAATACGCAAGATAATGTATGGCCAGATTCCAATGTGGTGGACGTAAAACTCAGCTACTTCCTCGATGCCAAGAAGAAACGTATTGCGGCAGATTCTTCCTTGACAACTATTTATGAAGGAGAAGATCCTGAACGAACAGACGCAAAAATTTATGTAAAGGGTACACCTAGTCTTGGGTATATTAAAGTTTTTGAAATAGGTGTTCGAAATAAAGATGAGACAATGGAACCCAAAGCATTATGTGGTTCCGTATGGGTGAATGAATTGAGAGCCAACGGCTTGAATGAAAAAGGTGGTGTGGCAGCTCAGGCAAGATTGCAAGTGCAATTGGCAGATTTGGGAGAAATAAATGCGGCATTGAATTATAGCTCTATAGGTTGGGGTGCATTGGATCAGCGTTTGGCCGAACGAAATCGAGAAGAATTATTCCAATATGATATTGCTACTAATCTTCAGCTGGGTAAATTTTTCCCAAGTAGTTGGGGAATCAATCTACCTTTTTATGCGCAATATTCTCAGAATAATGCTTATCGGCAATTCGAACCGTATGAGCGTGACCTCACTCCAGATGAAAAAATTGATGCGTTGCAGCAAAGGGTTGAGATAGAAGAAATGGAGGGGAATCAAACAGCTGTTGATTCATTGATTGATGAAATAGACGATGTAAGGGATCGAAGCAAGGAGACGACGACGATTAAGACGTTTAATTTTACGAATGTAAGGAAAGAAGGAAGTGGTGGCAAGCCCTGGAGTCCGTCCAACTTTAGTGCTTCTTATTCCTATACAGAAACAAAGAAAACGGATCCTATTATCAAAGAGGATTTAACCAAGGAATATGTGACCACAATTGATTATCGGTACACCAATAAGATGAAACCGATTCAGCCTTTTAAAAAACTTAAACCCAAGTTTTTAAGGATCATCAAGGAATTTAATTTTAATCCCTTTCCTAAGAGCTTTACGTTTTCTACGACCATGAATAGGCTTACCAATGAGCGTACATTCCGTTTGCCGACTAGTCCTGTATTTAAGTTTGATGACAGACGGTTTTTATGGGAACGGAATTATGGATTGAATTGGGATTTTACCAAAAATCTGAAGTTTAATTTTAGAGCACAATCCACTGCCATTATCGATGAATTGCGACAGGTAGGAATTGCAGAAGATCCCGATGATCGTTTCTGGGCAGATGAAGAAGGAAATATTATTACTGACCCGCTCACTCAAGGACAAGTAGATACCTATCGAGATCGAAACTTGAGAAGTTTGGGTCGAAATAAAAATTATCAACACAATTTTGGATTGCAGTATACTTTGCCCATTCGGTATTTACCTTTAATGGATTGGATTAATATCAAGGCAGATTATAAGGCTGACTATGGTTGGACTGCGGGTTCATTAATTGAGATTGATGAATTGGAAAACAGACTTGGGAATACCATCCAGAATAACCAGTCCAGATCGCTAAATGGTACGTTTAGTTTTGACAAATTGTATAGAAAATCCAAGTATCTAAATAAGATAGAAAAGGGCAATAAAGCTAGTCGAAGCTCAAGAAGACGATCCAGATCGAGATCAACAAGTAAGAAGAATCCGAAAGGTGATAAAAAGGAAGAAGAGAAGAAAGAGAGAGAGGTTACTATGGTTGAGCGGATATTAATTCGGCCTTTGTTAGCGCTGCGATCCGTGAAAGCGACCTACAAAGAAACGTTTGGTACGTTTGTCCCTGGTTTTATGCCGGAAGCAGAGTTGCTTGGACTGAGCAGTGGATTTGGATCACCGGGATGGGGATTTGCCGCCGGTTTTCAACCGGATTTAAGTGATAATCCCAATACTACCAACTGGCTGCAGGAAAATCAACAATGGTTTAACCCAAGTGTTAATTTTAACGATGAGATCAGCCAGACACGCCAGCAGAATATTGATTTACGAATAGCGTTGGAACCAATCAAAGATCTTGACATTGATATTGATTTCAAGAAATCGTATCGAAATGATTTTTCTTTGGTATTCAAGAATAAAGTGGGCAGTAAGAATGAAAATGATCATGTTTTTAATCCATTAGCACAGTACAATATTGGTTCCTTTGAAGTGTCGAACATGGGACTGAGTACCTTGTTTCGAGATAACATTGAATTGTATAGAGAATTTCAAACTAATCGTATAAGGGTCTCCCGTTCACTTGGAGAATGGGTTGAAGGAGTACAATTTCATTCGGAATCATGGCGTGATTATGCTCCTGGATTTGGACCGAATAGTTACGATGTTGCTATTCCAGCCTTCTTATCTACGTACCTGAATCGCGATATTAATGAGTTTGCGGATACCGTGTCTATAGCGCAAGATATAAGCAGTCTGGCTTACTTACCACAACCTAACTGGACGGTTAAGTATGACGGACTATCGAAGATGAATATTTTTAAGGACATCTTTACCAGTTTTACCATTAATCATAGTTATAAGGGTTCCTTGCAGGCAAATCGATTCAATACGACACTTGAATTTGATGAGAATAATCTTACCCAGACTTCTCCTATCAATGACAACTATTATTCCAGAATCCAGATTCCAAATCTGGTTCTATCGGATCAATTTTCACCACTGATTGGAGTGAGTATGAAGATGAAAAATGATATGACGTTTGATGTAGAGTGGCGAAAATCGAGACAGCTTGGATTAGCCCTGGAGGAATTAAGAGAACAACGGAACTCTGAGTTTAGAATTGGCTTTGGATATATCATAAAGAATTTCCGATCCGGCAGTGGCAAGAAAAAGGGAAAACGTAGGAAAAATCAGAAGGATGAAGCGGAGAAGGATAAGAAGAATAGTGTAGCGAATGGTGGAAGAGGCGGAAGAGGTGTAAATAATAATCGAGGGAAAACCTTGACCATCAATTTTGATTTCTCCATTACGGATTCAGAAGAATTGATTTATGAAGTAGCACAGGGTATTGATCCCAGACCAAATAGTGGTCAGCGAACGGTTCAAATTGCACCGAGTGTGGATTATGACGTAAATGAAAACTTGACGATGCGATTCTTCTTTGATTATAATTACAGTGAATCAAAGGCGTTTACAGCGAATTCGAATATGCGATTGAATATGCGTGGTGGAGTGACGGCTCAATTGAAGATTAATTAAATCTTTGAATACTATTAAATTACATCGAGAAGAATGTATCTTAATTTTTTCTGATTTAATTAGTCTTTAGTGATTACTAACATTCTTCGATAAACTCCAAATGAAAAGAAGCATGGCCAGGACAGCTTTGTGGGAAACCGACTGAATTCGTAGAGTGGCGACGATAGTCGACAAAGGAGGGAACACGTTAGTGAAGGGTGGCCTCCCACCGCTACCGCGTTCCTTTGCTTGATAGCTATCACTATCACATCTTGAAGATGATCGCTCACTCCCATTGCAGGGCTGCATTAAGCTGTCTAGATTTTTTGGTGCTTTTTTATCATAAAAAAGTACATGCTAAATATGTATTTACTCAAAGAAGATAGTTTTCGGGTAAATATTAAATGAAAAATTTTTATTGGTGAAAGCGAAAAAATCGTTTGGTCAGCACTTTTTAATCAATGAGCCACTATCGGAAAAGATTGCCTATTCTTTGGAAATGGCTTCAGATACCCGGAATGTATTGGAAATTGGTCCTGGAAAAGGAGTGTTGACAAAGTATCTTCTCAATCAGGATATTAACCTTAGAGTCGTCGAGGCGGATCAAGATATGGTCAATTACCTAGAGGCGAATTATCCAAAATTGAAAGGGAAGATCATATTTCTGGATTTTCTGAAGCTGAATATGAAAAAAGTGTTCGATGGAGAGCCTTTCTTTATGATCGGCAATTATCCGTATAACATTTCTTCTCAGATTCTATTCAAGATGGTGAAATACCGTGAATTGATTCCCGAAATGGTTGGGATGTTTCAAAAAGAAGTATCAGATCGAGTGATTGCTCCCCCCGGTAGCAAAACCTATGGCGTGGTGAGTGTCCTGGTTCAAGCCTATTATAAAGGAGAGACCGTAGTAAAAGTAAATCCGGGTTCATTCAATCCACCACCCAAGGTAATGTCATCCGTTATTCGTTTGACTCGGAAAGAAAATCAGGATCTGGGATGCGATTATGGTTTTTTCAGAACAGTGGTAAAAACAGCTTTCGGTCAGCGTAGAAAGATGCTTCGAAACACCTTAAAAGGCCTGGTCAAAGATCCTGCTCTACTCAAGGACTCCTATTTTACAAAGCGCCCCGAAGAATTAGATGTGGAAGAATTCGTAGATTTGACCCTGAAAATTCAAGCTGGTCAAGAATCGATTTCGGATGTTGAAACTTCTTAGGGCCTGCGTGTGTTATTCTGCAAGAATTTTTGATTTATAATGATGGTTACATCTGTCCACCGTACTAAGGTTCGATGAAAGCTGAGATCTGTACATCGTGCTTAACTACCAAGTTAAGTAAGATTTATACTTACTTGGATTCTATATGATTTGATAGGAATTCATTAGGTCTAAAAAATTGAATTAGGGGAATTGTATCTATTAGGTAGTCTTTGATTTAGTGCAGGTAAGTCTGTATGACTTGAATATTTCTAGCTCTGGATTGTAATCTATGGCTGGAAATTGGATAAAAACACAATTTTGGCGGTATTTTTGACCAAAAATGATGACAAAATTACTACCGACGGTTTTGTTAATGGATAATCTGAGTAGTTGCACAGGATTTTGTAATTAACGGTTTAAATCAAAGTATTGAAAATTTGACTTGACAAAAGTCATACAAATCAAAATAAAAGAAAAATGAGTTTAGAGACTAAAATCATGGGTGATCTCAAAGCTGCGATGAAGGCAAAAGATCAAGCTGCATTGAGAACGATTAGAGCGATAAAGGCTGCTATTTTATTACAGAAAACAGATGGTAGTGGAGCAGCAATGACAGAAGAGATGGAGATCAAAATGATCCAGAAATTGGCCAAGCAGCGACAAGATTCCTACGATATTTATATCAAGCAGAATCGCCAGGATCTAGCCGATGTGGAGAAAGAAGAACTGGATGTGTTGAAGAAATACTTGCCCGAACAATTGTCAGAAGCTAAGATTAAAGAGATCGTTGATGCCATCATTGCCAAAACTGGTGCAGAAGGCATGAAAGATATGGGTAAGGTCATGGGCATGGCTTCCAAAGAACTGGCTGGTAAAGCGGATGGAAAGACCATAGCAGGTATTGTGCGAGCCTCTCTTACTTCCTAAAAAACCTTTGTGAAACCTTAGTGGGTCTATAGTGTACGTTGTGGTTAATCAATACGTGCACTATTCTATTTAGTACTACGCATTCTACTGAGCTAACAAACACGAAAAGATGAGAACTTTTATTTCTATGATTATTGGGGTACTATTGATATCCTGCTCCACCACTAAACGCATGCCCAATACCGAGGCAGAAACTGCTATTCGATCCGTTATGGCCATGCAGGAAAAAGCTTGGAGTGATGGTGATGTCCACCAATTCATGGAAGGATATTGGAAATCAGAAAATCTATCTTTTGTCGGAAGATCTGGAATCAACAAAGGATGGCAAACGACCCTGGACAATTATATTAAAGGCTATCCCACCAAAGACGCCATGGGAACCTTGACCTTTGATATTCTCGAAATGAATCGAATATCAGATGATGCCTATCATATGATCGGTCGATTTACCCTAGTGCGTAAGGAAGATAAACCTACAGGATTATTCACCCTTATTTGGAGGTATATTGATGGGCAGTGGGTGATTGTTTCGGATCATACATCTGGGTAGATAATTATTTAGTTGCTCAGTTGTTTAGTAGATTAGTGATTCAGCTTCCAAAATGATTTTGACAACTTCGTTTGTTATTTGAATTCATTAGATAATAACGGTACAATTACATAACCCTTATCCATTGCCTTCCCTGGATATCTTTTAAACCTATGATACCGTATTCATCTGAAAAATATAAAATTATGGGGTCCAAAACATCCCAGAAATATACGTCATCATAGCTTTGATCATGCATGGTGTAATCTTGGTTGAGGTAAGTAAATCTATGTTGACAGTTGTTATTCTTATCAGGAATACTTCCTGTTAATGAGAAGGAGGTTTCTTGAAACTTCATCGAGATAGTCTGATAAAAAGGAGGAAGCTCTATTGGTCCCTTAGCTTCAATTAAATCATATTTTTCGAAAGAAAAATCTGGTAAATTCAATTTTATTGGGGCGAATTGAAACGCAATGGAGTCTTCAAATTCTGAAGCGTATAACATAATGTTCCAGCGTCTTTTATAATAGATTTCTACAATTTGATCCTCGTCCTCACTACATCTGGCTTCTTTGATCAATTCACGGCGAATACGATCTAATTCGATGTTGTATCTCTCAAAGGATAAGGTGTCTTTATGTTCGCTTACAAAAGTAAGATTAGTGACATCCCAATACTTGATAAAAGATCGCTCACAATCCGGTAATTCATCTACAGTGAATAAATAAGAATCCGGGCAGTCGTCTTTGCAGGAGAAAAAGAGGAGAACCAAGGCAAGTAATACAAGGTGATACTTATACATCTACTAGATTTTCAGTGCTTTGAATACTTTTGTCTTTCCGTTTGTAAAGGTAACGGTTACAAAATAAACCCCTGGCGGTATATTATCCATTTTAATTATATGCGAGTTATTAAGAATACTTTTCTCAGAGCGAATTATTTCTCCCAAACTGTTATGGATGAAGACCTTATTTAAGATGTCATTTTCTGATTCCAAGGTGAATGAATCGGAAAATGGGTTTGGATATAACAAACAATCTATTTCATTATTGAATTGATTCTCGTTTTTTAAAATTTCCTCAGAGTCATTAATCATGATTTCCTTCTCTTTACCAGCTGATGAAGAGTATTCTCCAATTTTACTATTATCTACAATACAATCTCCGCAATTCACTGTATTTGGTGCAATTAACTCATAGATTGGACAGTTCTCAAATTCGAGGGTGATCTTCACATTATAAGCCACACATCCTCCGGGAATGGCAACATTAACCGATTTTGAATCTCCACCTGGTCCAAAAGAAAGATGTAAGGTATGTACTAATGTCTCATTATTACCTGGATCGATACGATATGTTTTAGCCACTACTCCAAATATTGGAATATCTACATCCGTAAAAAAGTCGAAATTATAAATACAATCATTGTTATTGCCATAGAGATCTGTGTAGGTAAATACCGGACAATTATGACATTTCTCGTATTGACAGAATTGACCATTTGGGCATGGATGATCTTCATCACAGTCAATAATTGAAGTTGGATCTGAATTATCAATGCAATCCATAACATCAACATCATTACAAGATAAGTCTTCAAAAACATAGTATTCGCCCTCATCGGAATAGTAGTAATCATCAGATTCTGTACAAAATCCTACGACTATGCAACCAGAGCTCGTATTTAATTTACAGGGTATTAATGAAGATACGTCAGGTATAGTACCTATAAAGGTAGGTGGATTATCATCCAGACAAACTACATCTTTCTTACAAAACTCAACTGAGGATGTAACCCATTCATCGGCGCATTCTACATCAATAATGGCTGGAGGTTCGAAAGTGTAAACCGTCCAATCAACCTCTTCACTGTAGGCTACATAGATGGGGAAATTCCTATATGCTGGATCTGAAGCATATCCCTGAGCATAAATACATCTAACCCAATCAGAACCACTATGTTCTTTCAAACCTTCGTCAGGACCAAGCATCACATAAGGAGTTCCCGCAGGAATTGTCACTTCTTGAAAAGCTATTGGACCAAGGAGCATTTTATAAGAACCTCCATAATCAAATGGGGTGAGATTTGTACTTGGATCCCAAACTCCATTAGGAAATCCAGGTTCAAACTGGAATGCAGAGAAATAGGGATCCTTGCATAAATTTTCATATGGTGTGTAGTTCCAACCTGGTTCCCATTGGCTAAGAGTACCATCAATAAAATCTTTTGAAAATTCAATTTGGTGTTTACAAGTATTACATCTTACATTAACACATTGGGCTTGTATTCCGTTAAATTCCCCTATTCCAGCAAACCATACCGTATTCATATAATCTAATGTGCGTACATCCAATTTCTCCGTATGCACGCAACCACTATTCAATGATACTTGAACTGAATGAACTTCATCAGGGTCACCCTCATATTTTAAGTATAGTTTTAAATTTATTATATCGGTAGAAACATTTTCGGATTCATTGATTGCTTCTACTTCAATTTCATCGTTTTCATTTACATATACTTTATATATACCTCCATCTGAATATTTAAGCAATATCTCCAAAGGCTGTTCGCAATATCCATTTTGGCTACTATTTTCAATACAATTGTCGATTATTGCGGATAAGTTAAACCAGATGTGATGCCAATCGGGATTACACTCATCATCTACATGATATGTAGAAGCTTCAACTATATTTGCAATACCCAAACAATCCGCTTCGTCATCTTTACAAAGTAGGTTGATTTCTCTCTCATATGTGAATCCACATTCATTAAAAAAGAATATTTTATATTTTCCAGCTTCATTATACATAAATGTTAGAACGGATGATTCTTGCTTCACTACTCCATTTTGTAATAAATCCCATGTAGCGTTACCGTCATGTTTGGAAACCTCATAGTTTATGTAATTGGATTCCATTTCTATATCAAAGTACATTTCTCCTTCAAACACTTCAGAGCACTTTGTTAATTCAAATGGGTTGTAAAAAACATCAAAGTCATCTGCAGTATTTCCTGCACAGGTTTCCAGAGTAATAATTTTTTCTGTTTTACAACCATATCCATCAGTAACTGTAACTATAACATCCGCATAATAATCGATATAGTTTAGCGTAGCAGATAATCCATTTTCTGCAACCATATTAATAGCAGCAGGATCTGTGGCGGTCCATTCAAAACTTAATGGTTCTTTTCCACCTTCTGTTGTAATTTCTATGTTACCAAGATTCCCCAAATTTGCTAATTCAACTTTAGTTGGAATAATTTCTAAATCATCTTCGAACACATTTTCTAAAGGACCAACTTCAATTTGATTCACTGAAGAACATTTGAATTCATCCATAACCGTTACTGAGTATGTCCCTTCTGAAAGCATATGGATCTCAGGAGCCATACTTCCCGTTGACCATTGATAATAATAATTCTGGTAGTCCTCAAAATTAGGAAGAATAGAAAAAGGAGAAGTGAAATTACAGTTGCTAAAATCAGTTTCTACCATGAAGTCTAAATCATAAGAACTACAAGCTTCTAAATCAATAAAATCAGTTTCTTCACATTGGTGATTGTCTTTAAAAGTAAAGGTATATCCTCCTGGACAAAGATTATATATTGTATGCAGGGTGCTTTTTATCAACATACTGTTTTCATTTTGCTCTGGATCAGAAGGAATAGCCAGTAATGTACCTGGCAATTCAGACTCTTGGAATTCTAACACAATTCTGCCATCGCATGCGCCATTGGAGGGTTTTATTACCCTTTTAACTGTAAACTGCGCATTTACTGTAGTAAGTGAAGTCAATAAAACTAATAATTGAAGTATGTATTTCATGATAAATCTGTTTTGGGATGGATTGG
>JBCCVV010000151.1:0-16259 GCA_039194925.1 Bacteroidota bacterium | reverse complement strand
GATTTTTTCAAGAGTACGGTAATACCACTCGAAACCAATCGACAAGAAGTTTCAGAAAAAACCAAAGAGGTTAATCCATTTGAAAAAGATGAACGGAAGAAAAAAACGAACCCTACTGGTCTTGAACTGGAAAAAACAGAAATGTTGATTAGCGCGGCCAAAAAAGTGAACTCCGTTTTCAAAGAAAAAAAATATAAAGCTCTAACAATCGATTCCAAATTAAAGGAATATGCCTCAAAATCCCTTTCTGCAATCAAGCAAGAGAAATCGTTTGAAGCTATTGAAAAATTAAAAATAGAGCGACTCTTTAAAAAGGATATCAAAAGAGATAAAAAAATGGGGCTGGATTCTCTAGTGAGAAGCAAGAAAAAAGTGGATGAATGGCAAAAAAAGAGAGACAACCAAAAGAAGAAGAAAAGAAAGGATGGGGTATTTACTATGTCTATATAAATGAGATTTATGAGCAGCGAAAATGTAGCATTAAGTTTAAAAGATATTATTTTGGGACTTTCTGAAAGTCTGAATCAAGCACAAGATGTCATTAATAATTCCGTTGTAGGGAATGAAGGTGGCATCCCTGGCATTCAATATACTATTCCCGAGCTCAACTTTTCTATCGAAGTAGAAGCTAATTTCAATTCACCGGTTTCCCAGACTTCAGCCAATCTAAAGAATATTTCCAATGCCACAGAGTTTCAGCCAAACAAAAAAAGTGCATTATCCATGATTGCATTCAAACCGTTGCCCGCTGCCCGGGTCATATCAACACCAAATACTACGAATCGCCTTACCAGCAATATTTCCGGAAAATTCATCGCAACGATGCCCAATGCAGGATTGCCAAAAATTGAAATTATACCCTCAATAACTTCCCTGACAAATACCCAATTTGAGGTATCGGTTTTGATTGTCAATTCGGTTGGAGAGGTTATCGAAAATCAGGAAGTAGAATTTAATTATAATGCCCTGCTTACCAAAAATTTAAATGGTATTGAAAATATTGCTGCCCCTACCCTGGTCGCGAATGTGCTTAAAACAGATTCGGAGGGGAAGGTAAAAAATACGGTTACCGTTGGAGCAGACAGCTACAATTACATTATTGACATTAATGTAGGTAATCTCGAAAAAAGAATTTCTATTCAAAGCATAAGCCAGCAAAATGGGTAACGTGATACTTAAATATCGGGCAATAATTCACACTAAATTTTTGAAGATCAACTCCGTCTTCACTATAGAAATATTTAATTCTCAAAATGCTGAGTGGTTTACTTTTATTGATCAAATAAAATTGCGGGACAATGCATTGATTAAACAAAGAACAATTACGGAAGATGAAACCAAAAAAGATAAAGACATACAATTCCTGCTGGATCAAATAGGGCAAAATAATTATCCAAAAACCAGAATTCGGGTATTTGATAAGGGTCTTCAAATGGAAATCAAAAGCAGGAGCATGAAAATCGTAGCCCAGAATTATAATGTAAAACGAACAATGAAGACAGTTGTATTTGATTTTGAAGAAAACTGGCTGTTGAAAGAAGAGGATTTTTCAAATTTCAAAGATATTATCCTGGTGGGAACACAACATAATATATATAGGTTGTACGAACGCATGGGCCAATCCGAGGATCAAGTTCAGGAAATGACGGGCAAACTCACGGAAACACTTACCACGCTGGATGCTTATAAAACTGAAATTGACGCTACAAGAAATCTTCTTGAAGAAAGGAGCAATCAATTAACCAAAAGTGAAGAAAACGCAAAATTTCTAGCGGACCAAAAAAAGAACTTAGAGGATTCTGTTGCATTTGGAAACATTAAAACAATAGAGGATCAAAAAACAATAGATAATTTAAAAAAATCAAATACAACGTTGGAAGAAAGAGTCACTCTGGGCATAGAAAATTATGCAAAGTTAGAAAAGGAATTTGCGGATTATAAAGAAGCTAAGGAATCGGTTCACCCCAACAAGGTTGCTGCAAAAAAAGTTTACACCAATTTTGTGAGGGATGTATCCAGTGCGGATGAGGCTCTTCAAAACTCCAACTATAAATTAGCAAACATTTCTCTAGATATAAGAGCCACCGTCGAAGATGATGGCAATGGAGTAATCTTGGGGTTGATTGATTATGATTCTCTGCAAACCATTAAGGGCGGAGAAGGAATCAGTTCTATCAAAGTAGATATAGAAAGAAATACAAGCATACAGGAATTAACATTTAAAGTACCTAATGTAACCGGAATGACTTTTTCTAAGTTCAAATCCACTCTGATCGATGCTGGATACAAGTTGGAACCGATCTATCAAAACCCGAATGCAGACCGTGTAAATGGCCTTTCTGTCAAGCAATTTCCTGCATCCGGAACCGAGTACCAACAAGGAGAAACAGTTTCTGTCATTTTTCAATAATTAAAAAAACGCATCATGCCAACGAACCCAATAGATAGTATCAGAGAAGCATTATCCGCACCATTGGGAGATTTCATTGCTGCCGTCGGAAGAGGTGTGGGCGAAGCACAAGCGGCTTTAGATGAAGGATCTCTAGAAAAAACACTTGAAATTTATAGTGATCCGGATTCTTCGGATGAGATGCTTCAAGTGCTCAGAGAAATGGGATATCAACCCACTTTTTATACCATTCCTGAAGTTAAAGCAGCCGCAAAAATGTCCTTGACGTTTTCTCAGACTCAGTCTGCCAACTCCCCTCAAGCACGACGATTGCGACCAAAGTTGTATGCCACCCCCATGAATGCTACAGTTTCCAACCAATACAATTTAAACGTTCAGGCAAGTTCACAAATTGAATTTACCATACGCCCCATTCCACCGGATGAACTGACCAGGATAAGAAGATTACCCAATCTAGTGAAAAAGCCAATAGATGATACTTCCAGAACCTGGGCTGAAATCAAAATCATAGGCGATCAATTTGGTCTGGTATTCCGCATCAACGAAAAAATTGGAGAAAACACGCAAGAAATTACTGATCTATCTACCATGAGCGATGAATCTATATTCAGTAAACAAATTCCAGCAGCCAATTCGATTGTTCGGGAAGGAGATGAAATTATATTGACATTACAAAATCTGTCTTAAACTATTTACTATTGTGGATTTTCCCTAAAAATATAGAATTGCAAATAAAATAAAAGAGACCTTCTACTCAATGACACATCACTGGATTCTTAAGCAATTCCCAAAAGTTGAGCTCTTCTGGCATGCCTGCAACGACTCCGCGATAGATCAGAAATAAGCCAAAACATAATGTTACATACGGTAATATTCTTCTAAACTGAAATCGAAGCTTTGGTGTAACGAACTTCATTCCAAGCACAAGAGAGAGCATAATTGGAAGGGTTCCCAGGCCAAAAAATATCATGAATGCCATCCCTTGCAACAATGTACCGGAGGCTAGAGCTCCTGCCAAGGCAAGATAAACCAAACCACAAGGAAGCAAGCCATTTGCTGCCCCTAATGTGAATGGATGATAGTGCTTCGCTCGATTGTACATATTTGAAATCCCCCTTCTAATCTGATCATAGAATTTCCGGATTAATGGAAATCCATTGATTTTCTGGTCGATGTCAATTGAGAATAGAAATGAAGCAACCAAAAGTACTCCCAAAACCATGGACAGCGTTTTTTGTAAATCTACCACCACTATAAATGAACCCAAAAGACCAAAGAATAACCCCAACATGGCATACGTGAAAGTCCGTCCCAGATTGTAAGCCAATCCAGAACGAAATCTACGTGTCCCATTGTCTCCTTCATTGCCGCTGAATGCAATCGCCAAGGGTCCACACATACCAACGCAATGCAGACTTCCAAATAGGCCCAATGTAAATGCTACATAAATCATTTTAATGGTCTAGATGTAGATTAACTCCTCTTTATAAAAAGACTTATTTCCCTCTTTCCAATCAATTTTCAGTACCCACTTTCCAGTGAGGAGATCTTTGGTAGAAATGGTAGTCACCTGATCCTTCAACTTAACATTAAAGTCTTTGGATTTGTCGGAAGGTCGGTAAAATTCAATAGCTCCTTGAATGCTTCCTTCATGATTGATATTGATCGTTAGCCGCTGATGAACCTCATCCAGATCAACTTCTATATTTTGGGATTCAAGGTTGTTTTTGACTTTATCGTATTGAGATTGATAGGCCAGATCTTGTGCATAATAATCCTCTACCACCAAACTGTGATCGACTCCAAAGCTGGCGACGAGTGCCGTAACAACAGCTGTTACAAAACATACATAAAAGATGAATATTCCGTGTCCCCAATTAAATTTTTTAAACATAAGTTATCATTTTCCAGGTCCTAAAAATGTGGTTTTCGATTCATCAAGCAATTCTTCACCCTTGAATACCTTAATCGTGAGATCCGTCTTTCGGCTCTTGATTTTGTCCTTGGGTATCTTAATAAATACTGCACCCTCCGTTACTTGATTCTTTAAGGTTTTTGGTGGTTGACCAATGGTTTGGAATACAATGCCATCGATATCCTCGCAGATAAAGGTGACCTGTGCCTCTAAATCGGACTTATTAATCAACTGATAGTTGTATAAATTGCTGATATACCCATCGTCATTATCTTGATAAAGCATTCCCGGCGTGCGTAAAAAGAGCGTCTCCACACTTGATCGGTTGATAAAAAGGAAAGATTCCAGGCCAAGGAGTGCTACGAGCACCAGGGTATAGGCCGCCACCCTGGAATTCCACAAAGAGTTCTTTTTATTGACGATGCCATTATAACTATCAATACGAATCAGACCTTCTGGCTTTTTGATTTTCACCATCACTTCGTCACACGCATCCATACACGCCGTGCAATTCACACATTCGAGCTGAGTACCATTTCGGATATCGATTCCGGTTGGGCATACCTTCACACAAAGACCACAATCGATACAATCTCCTTTAATCGGTTCTATTAGTGCAGCTTCCGCAGTTGTTTTTAATGCTACTTCCGGCTCGGTTTTCTTTTTCTTTCTCGTCAACTTCCCTCTTGGCTCTCCCCTCTCAAAGTCATAAGCCACAGCAAGAGAGTTTTCGTCCAATAATACTCCCTGAAGTCGCCCGTATGGGCAAATTGTAGTACAGACTTGCTCTCTCATTACAGAAAATACGCCATAAAATACTCCTGTAAATATGATCATAGCGATAAAGCCTTTCCAATGTTCACTGATCGGTTCGGTAACAATCTTAGTGACTTCATCCAAACCGATGATATACGATAAGAACGTGTGCGCGATTAACGCGGAAATTAAAATAAAGATGGCTTGCTTGCTTACCTTTTTCACCACTTTGTCTGTCGTCCAGGGGGCGTTTGCCAATCTGCGTTGAGCATTTGCGTCCCCTTCAATCCAATACTCGATTCGACGAAAAACCATCTCCATAAAATTGGTTTGTGGGCATACCAATCCGAAAAATAATCGACCGTATATCACCGTAAACAACACAATGAACACCATGAAAATCAGCATAGCGATCACAAACAAATGAAAATCCTGTGGAGCGAAGTAAACACCAAAAAGAATAAACTCTGTTTCCGGTATATTTAAAAGGACAAAAGGTTTTCCATTTACTTTCACAAACGGAAGTCCAAAGAGCACCAGAAGCAAAACATAAGATACATATTTGCGATATTCATAGAATCTTCCCTTCGGCTTTTTTGGATAAATCCAAATCCGCTTTCCGGAGCTATCTACGGTTGCGATCTTGTCTCGGTAGACTTCCTCGTCCTGGTAAAACTTGTCGTATGGATGATAGTCACTCATCAAAGATTTTTATTATTGTTGGGTCGATGCAGATAATTCCTCTACATACAATTCTCCTTCCTTCTTTTTTGGATTTGGAGGATTGGTCCCCGTCAATGTTTTTATATAACTGGCCAATCCCAAAATGGTAGCCGGTTGCATCTGCGTCTTCCAGGCAATCATTCCTTTTTCAGGAACTCCATTTTTGATGGTTTGATACACATCGGAGATACTACCTCCATGAATCCAGTAATTATCGGTCATGTTTGGCCCTACTCCACCTTGTCCTTCTTGCCCGTGACATGCAGCGCAGTTGGCAATATAAAGTCCGTAGGCTTTTTCAAGTTGACGTGCATCTGTATAAGCGATAAGATTACTTTCATCAATAGAGTTCTTTTGTCTTGCTGCAAATACTGCTTTTTCGTATTCGGCCTGCTCCACCTCCTCTATATATTCCTCATACTGACTTTTACCAATATCTGAACCATGGTAAATATAGAGGTAGCCAATGCCTATAAAAATGGTAATGTAAAATGTCCATACCCACCATGGTGGGAGTCGATTGTCCAATTCGCGTATTCCCTCGTAATCGTGTCCTAAATCAATATCCGATTCTTTATCAATAGGGACCAGACTCCAGGCATAATCATACATTTTCTTGAAGATGGAGTCTTCTTTTGATTTTTGTACAGGAACATATTCTACCCCTTGCTCTCTCAGCATTTCCCGTTTCTGATACTCTACAATTCCATTCATGGCATTCCAGAGCGTAATTCCAACACCAGCAGCCACCATCATACCCAAAACCAATAAGATATTCTCATAGGTCCATTCCAAATAAGGATTGGATTTGGGTTTTGCCGCTGCCATGGCAACTATGGGTGAAGCCATTAGCAGGATGGTCAAGATCGTTTTTTCATTTATAATCTTTCTCATGGATATTAATTTTGTAAATTTTTAATAGGGTCATCTTCTGCCAATGGAAGGTTGGCCACTTGATTTAATTCTTCTTTACTTTTGACAAATGCCAGATAAATCGACATCGAAAAAACAAAGAAGAATGTCAACAGTGCAAAGAGTGCCATCCAATTGATATTACCTGCTGTTTCTAATATATATTTATACATTTTAGTCTGTTTTAATTTTCAGTAAATTGTTTTGGTTTGATATCGGTACCTAATCGCTGCAGGTAAGCAATCATCGCTACAATCTCTTTATTTTCAAGATTTTCTTGTTCAATGCCCTGCTCATTGAGTTCAGCGGCAATCTTTCTCGCTTGTCTTTGCAGGTCTGATACAGCGCGTTCCTCATATCCTCGCGGATACGGTGTATTCAACATTCTAAGTACCTTGACCTTTGCAGCCGTATACGTCGTATCGATGTCCTGATCCAGCATCCATGGATAAGGGGGCATAATGGACCCCGGTGACATACTTTCCGGCTCGAGCATGTGGTTGTAATGCCAACTGTGAGGATACTTACCACCTACTCGGTGCAAGTCTGGTCCTGTGCGTTTGCTACCCCATAAGAATGGACGATCATAAACAAACTCACCAGATTTACTAAATTCTCCGTATCGTTCTGTTTCTGAGCGGAAAGGTCGCACCATCTGAGAGTGGCATCCAATACAACCTTCTTTGATGTATAGGTCTCTACCTTCCAATTCAAGCGCTGTGTATGGTTTTACACTTTCTATTTTCGGAACATTTTCGTCGATAACAATCATTGGGAAGATCTCTACCAATCCACCGATCAATACCAATATGGCACTTCCGATCAACATCTGAATTGGTCTTCTTTCAATCCACCGGTGCCAGTGTTCGCCTTTGTGTGGGACATATTTTTCTCTTGCCGGTGCAGAAGCTTCTACATTTTCAATAATACTTCCCGCTTGAGCGGTTTTCCATAGGTTATAGGCCATGATGAATACCCCGACTACGTAGATCGTTCCACCGAGTGTTCTTACCATGTACATCGGTATAATCTGCGTGACCGTTTCCAGGAAATTACCATACGCCAGGAATCCGTCAGGGGTAAACTTCTTCCACATCAAACTTTGTGTCCAACCCGCCCAATACAACGGAATCGTATAAAACATCGTACCCAAGGTTCCTAACCAGAAGTGTGTGTTGGCCAATTTCATCGAAAATAGCTTGGTACCGTAAAGTCGAGGCCACAACCAATACAATACTCCAAACGTCAGCATCCCATTCCATCCCAATGTACCTACGTGTACGTGGCCCACCGTCCAATCTGTGTAGTGACTAATCGCATTGATTGATTTGATACTCAACAAAGGTCCTTCCAAAGTGGCCATACCGTATGCCGTAACCGCCACTACCATAAACTTAAGAATCGGATCTCTTCTCACTCTGTCCCAGGCCCCTCTCAAGGTCAACAATCCATTTAACATACCACCCCAGGAAGGTGCGATCAACATTAGACTAAATACGGATCCCAAGGATTGCGCCCAATCCGGAAGTGAGGTATATAATAAATGGTGAGGTCCAGCCCAGATATAGATGAAGATCAATGCCCAGAAGTGGATAATCGATAGTTTGTAGGAATAAACAGGTCGGTTGGCCGCTTTGGGCAAGAAATAGTACATCAATCCCAAATAGGGAGTGGTCAGAAAGAATGCCACCGCATTGTGTCCATACCACCATTGAATAAGCGCATCCTGGACACCTGCAAACACGGGAATACTATCAAAAAGGCTAACAGGAATTTCTAAATTCTTTACGACGTGAAGAACGGTTACTGTGATCCAGGTCGCGATATAAAACCAAATGGCTACATACAAGTGATTCTCTCTTCTCTTGAGAATGGTCCCAAACATATTCAGACCAAATACAATCCATACGAGGGCAATGGCAATATCAATAGGCCATTCGAGCTCTGCGTATTCAGAAGCGGATGTGATGCCAAGTGGAAGAGTCAAGGCCGCTGATAATATGATCAATTGCCATCCCCAAAAGTGGATTTTAGACAATAGGTCGCTGTACATTCTTGCTTTGAGCAAACGTTGTAAGGAATAGTACACACCCATATAAATACCATTCCCTACAAACGCAAAAATCACCGCATTGGTGTGCAGTGGTCGTATACGCCCGAAGGTGAAGTATTGGGTAATGTTGAATTCTGGCCATATCAACTGAAGAGCAGCCAATAGACCTACAACCATCCCAACAATACCCCAGATGGTAGTAGCAATTCCAAAGTCTCGTACGATCTTATTGTCGTAGCTAAATGTTTCTACTTTAGACATTTTCCTGTTGTTTTGTTTCATTAATAGTGAATTCATACCTTTCATTGAGCAACTCTGGCATAATCATGTCATCGTCGATCAAGATTCGCATAGACGGCGTAAAATCATCATCGTATTGACCATCACGAACTGCCCAAAAGAAAGCAAAGAGAAAGCCCCCTGCGATGAGGAGACTGATTACGATCAAGACTAATATTATTTTCATGTCTTTTTTTTGCGATTTATAGCTGCAAGGTAGATGTTGAGGGCATGGTGTCAGATAATACAAATCATCAGGGAGGATGATCTGCGTCATCTTTTTTCGAAGTGCCTTGGAGGTTTAAAAAACAGAAGTTTTAATCGCAGATTTACCATTCGACTTAAGGCTCTTTTCTACTATTTTCGATGTTGAAATGGGCTTAATTCGAGATATTATTTTGATAAAAAAGTGGCTATTCCTTGAAGGGAACTACTGATTTTAAGACCTAGAAATCAGTTTTATTTTGAAACCTTCAATTTGTTTATATCAAACTTGAATTAATGATAGGAGTTGGGGAATAGGGATATGATACTTGAAGAAAAACCTAGAAGGTAAAGACCTTACTTTTTTGGTTTACTTGAAAAATTGAAGAACAAGTAGATGGGGCAACTGCCATAAAATGCGGATACAAATAGTACAAGGCCAATGACAATCGCTGCGTATCTCCACATTCCTAAAATGTTATTGGAAATAATCAATAGCGCTAGAAGTAAGGCAAGTGCAATTCGAATTAGTCTATCTAATTTACTTACGTTCTTTTTCATTTCACTTTGTTTTCAATCTGCTTTGTGATACTAAATGTTGGGCTAATCGGGATGTTGACTTTTAACCACAAGGTGCTACAGGGATTCACAAAGGATTCACTAAGGCTAAACTTTATAGAGTAAAACGCATTGTAAATCTTGAGGTTAATATAGGGATGCCTCTTTTCGGGAATTAATCTTTGTATTGCATTAATTATCAAATTCTTACGCTCTTTTTATTTTATCAAGCAATTCATTCTAATAGTTGATTCCTGCTCTTCAAAAAGTCATAAAAATTCGTTTTTAACCATTGAAATATTTTTACACATCCCCACATTATTGGTAGGACTAAAACGGTGAAAAGTAAACCTGATACAAATGGATTGGCCAAAAACTCTCCTAGCTCGAAAAAAGTCTTCATATACAGAATTAGTTTAGTTTTTGAATAATAATGGGTTGTGCAGGAATCTCAACGGCTATAACCCTGGTCAGATATTCACATTCAATAAATACCTTTTTGTCTTGCAACAATTCATCAAACTGTTTCATGGTAGGCTTGATCTTGTATCGCTCGTTTTTGTCTTCAGTCGTCGTGATATTTTCCATTGCTGTGATTCGTCCAATATTCTTGATCTTGGTTTTATCCGTAATGGCCCGATAAGTAACATCAGAATTCTCTTCGAGCGAAAGCAAGCTGACGGCCCATTGTCCATCACGCATTTCTTTTGACAATACAACGTGCCCATTGTACATTCGGGCTACAGAACCTTTGCTCATAACGAATAGCGTGTCATATTCCTCCACAAATCCTTTGACAATGCTGTCATTCACAAATTCCAGAGGTATACACTCCTCTCGTCCTTCCACATACATTTCATCTCCATCAATAGTACAATCAGGTCGTTCCTCCACATCTTTTAGTGGCATCAAAAAGAAATTTTCCTTTTTCAATGTAATTTCATGCTTGTCAATAATCAGCAGATTGCTGTCACTTTCACATATAAATGTTCCTGTATACTTGGAAGGCAATTCGATCAAATCATCCTCTCCGAGTGGATAAGGTTGATCAAAAACAACGGGAGGAGTACATGCGGAGACCATCAACATACACGCAAGTACGTAAAACCAATATCTTATCATATTGCAATAATTTATAATCACAAGTTGAAGGGAAATGGGTTGGATTGGAATGATGAAAATCACACTTTAAGATGATTTTCAGCATGAAAGCGACTCCGAATGTTAGAGATTTACTTTTTGAAAATTCGCATAATCACTCAATTCTTAGGTAATTGACAATATCACTGGCCAGCAGAGCATTTTGTCCCTTTTGACGTACCGCTACATCCCCTGACAATCCATGGAAATAGACTCCGATCAAAGCCGCTTCCAGAGGCG
Source organism: Bacteroidota bacterium (assembly GCA_039194925.1). Lineage (GTDB taxonomy): Bacteria > Bacteroidota > Bacteroidia > Chitinophagales > Saprospiraceae > CAJXUU01. Next base: position 5,069 of record JBCCVV010000151.1, on the reverse strand, counting down.
TGTATTCCTGTGCAATGAGTCCTGTAATGATTCCCGTAAGCACATCTCCACTGCCACCTGTTGCCATTCCAGGGTTTCCAGTAGTATTAAAGTAGGCATTTCCTTCGGGGTCGGTAATCACGGTATCGGCATCTTTCAACACAATGATGCATTGATGCTGCATGGAAAAATGCTTTTGTTTTTCCAGTCGCTCCAAACTATTTGTCCAGGTCCCTACCAAACGTTCAAATTCTTTGGGATGAGGAGTGAGCACGGCTTCTTGTGGTAGTAACGTCAGCAATGATTGGTCGCTGCTCAATATATTCAAGGCATCCGCATCCATTACCATTGGGATATTGGTCGTATTCAACAAATGCATCAATGCCTCCTTGGTTTCTTTGGATGTTCCAATTCCCGGTCCCACTCCGATGCATTTAAAACTATCGAGAACAAGATGAGATGAAAAATGAAAATTATGCAAATCCAAACTGCACATGGCTTCCGGAAGTGTAGTTTGGACTATATCCAATCCGCATAGAGGAACATGCATGGTTAGAAGTCCGGCCCCACTTCTCAAACATGAACTTCCACATAAAACTGCCGCTCCCATTTTGCCGCGTGCACCGGCGATAATCAGCGCATGACCATATGTACCCTTGTGTGAATATTTTTCCCGAGGACTTATACTTGTACGAATACTTTCATCCAACAGAAAATTCTCGCTCGGCACCGAATGCAAAAAATGCTCATCCAATCCAATGTCCACGACTTTCCATGCCTTTATGTATTGAGATGATTCTGGTAGAAAAAAGCTCAGTTTAGGGCGCTGAAAACTTACAACGGCATCCGCAACTACAATATGATCTCCTTCCGGCACCTCATCGCAATACATACCTGAAGGAATATCAATGGAATAGACTGTAGCATCACTAAAATTAAGTTCATCTACAATTTCAGCGGCCCACCCCTCAATCCGTCGCGACAATCCGCTTCCAAAAAGACCATCAATAAGTACATCGTAATCATCGAATTGAGGCATGAGATCATAGGCGGCGATCACCTGAATGTTATCTATTTTGTTGCGATTGATGTCACAATCTTGTGATATTTTATCACTGATCATGCATAAATAAGGTGTCACTTCATACCCTTTCCACATCAATATTCTGGCTATGGCAAGACCATCCCCACCTTTATTCCCAGGACCGCAGAGCACAGCGATTTTTTGTTTTGGATCCAGGTCAGGTTCTATGGCCTCCACAAAAGCATTCGAAGCCCGCTCCATTAAATCGATGGAAGCTATGGGTTCATTCTCGATGGTAAATTGGTCCGCCTCTCGGGTTTGTGTTGCAGAAATTATTTTGTTGAGATATAGCACTAAATGGAGGATCTGTTATTGAATGAATATAGTAAAAGATGCTAAGTAATATCGCTTCACTATCTACTTCAATCGTTCCTTAAAAAATTCAATCGTTCGTTTCCACGCCAAATCAGCTGCGGTCTCATCATATCTGGGTGTGGAATTATTATGAAATCCATGTTTCACTCTTGGATACATATGCATTTCATAATCGATGGCATTTGCTTTTAACGCTTGTTCATATTCAGCCCAACCGGCATTGACCCGTTCGTCCAACTCCGCATATTGAATAAGAAGTGGAGCTTTGATTTTAGCAGTTTCCTCGACCGTTGGTTGTCGCCCATAAAACGGCACAGCCCCTGCAAGATTGGATAATCTAACGGCCATCATATTCGATATCCAGCCGCCAAAGCAAAAGCCGACTACCCCTATTTTACCGTTACAATGTTCGTGAGACATCAGGTAATCAAATGCTGCAATAAAGTCCTCCAACATCTCATATTTGTCTCTTTTTCGCTGCATGGTCCGGCCCTCATCATCATTTCCCGGATAACCCCCTAATGGCCACAGGGCATCTGGAGCAATGGAAATAAATCCTTCCAAGGCTGCTCTTCTGCCCACATCCTCAATATATGGATTCAACCCTCTGTTTTCATGAACTACAACGATTCCGGGCAATTTCTCTTGGATAGTACTTGGTTTTGAAAGCAATCCTCTGATTTCACCCCCTCCCTTCGGTGACGGATATAGCACAAAATCAGAATTCAATCTGGGGTCATCCTTTTTTATCAAAATAGAATATGAATAATTGGGAAACATAAAAATTAATAAAGAAGCGACTGTCACTCCACCAACGGCATACAATGACAAGCGTTCGATGAATTGTCTTCTGTCTAATTTGTTGTGGGCATAATCATCATATAGATCAAATACCTTCGGATCAATATGTTCTTTTTTTAGTTTTTTCATAAGGTGAGAGTTTTTGCCAGAGATTAGCTACTTATCTTATCATCTCAAAATAAAAATTTTGAAACAAAAAAGCTAGAATACTTTCTCAAATGATATTTCTCACTCTGTTCACGATTAGAAACGAGAATCACTTTTTTAATCTTCTTCTTATCACCGGAAAAGGAATATAGGTGTCATCCCCAGGCACGTTTGGAAATCTCTTATTCATCCAATCTTCCTTAGCCTTTTGCAATCGTTCTTTACTGTGTGATACAAAATTCCACAATAAAAAATGCTCTTGTTCCAACGGTTCTCCACCAAACAACAAAAGTCTCGTATCCTTATCCAAACATATCTGGCATTGATCATCTGTTTTGCTGATCAACATTTGTCCTGCCGATACCTTTTGATCACAATCTGTAATGGAACCCTTCACGATAACAAACGCAACTTCTCCTGACAATTGTCCAGCCAGATTCAAGGTAGTTTCTTCACTGGCATAAATATCAACCATAAACAATGGCGAAAACCCTTGCAAAGGTGCAGATCTGCCAAATGCTTTTCCAGCCACTAACTTAAGCGTAAGATTATCCATTTCCCAAGCGGGAATTTCGGTACTCGGAAAGTAGTCAAATCGGGGATCCATTTCCTCCTTCTCCTTTGGCAATGCTACCCAAACCTGATAACCATGCATGGAAAAAGTTTCTTCATTTCGTCGACTCGCAGGTGTACGCTCCGTATGTGACACCCCATTTCCGGCCGTCATAAATCCTACATCTCCATGATGAATAATCTGCACACTCCCCGTACTGTCTCGATGTTCGATCTCTCCTTCAAACAGATATGTCAGCGTGCTTAATCCAATATGCGGATGCTGATCCACATCTACATATTTGCCATTCCCCAAGGTCGCAGGCCCCATGTGATCTATAAATGTAAAAGGACCCACTTGACGCTTGCGCCGAAAAGGAAGCAACCTTCCTACCATAAAATTACCCAAATCCGTTTGTCGTTCGTCGACCAATAGTTTATTATTTGCCATAAATTCTACTAGCAATATTTCTTTAGTGATAAAAAATGACCGCGGAGAAAAGTAACAAAATATTTCCGAGTCACCGAAAGACAAAACGACAAAATAAATCTATACCCAAATATTATATTCCAGGCAATTCTTGTTAGTTTAAAGGACATATGAGGTTTAGACTTCCCCGAAATAACTTCATCATGAAACTGCCCCACTAAGCAACTCAACAACTAACCCACTAAATAACTTTGCCACTAAACAACTCTGCCACTAAACAACTTTGCCACTAATTCACTGAATAACTAAAAAAACTCACTCCTCCTGCTTAAACTCTAAGCTGGCCTTCGATTTCAAATCACTGTCAAAATACAACTCATGCCCGGCCAACAGTTCTATTTCCAATGTTTTACCCGGTTTTACTTTCTGAATAGAGATAAGCTTGCGCTTGTGCTGAATACGCACTTCAAATTCATTTTCACCCAAATTTTCCACAATCGCTATACAATTTTCATTCAAATAAGGATTAATCGCTCCGTCCTGACCTTTTCCTTTTCCGGTCATCAACATGCTTTGGGGTCCCTCTAGCTCAAAAATGGATTGTGCATTGAGACAAGGCTGCGCTAAATTCACAGCAGCAAAAAGCAGCAGAACAATTTTTGTTTTCAATAGTAGTGCATGTACGTTAGAATGGCATGCAATAGAAGAGCTGAAATAAAATAAATTCTTTGTCATACTTTAATCGTTTTCTTGTAGTACGCTTGATCGAATGTTTTGGATTTTCTAATTGGACATTATCACGAAATTTTATTACATCTTCTGAATCCCTCGAGGAATCAATATCATTTTCACGTGTGACGCAAATCACCTCCTGACCTAATGATCCTGTCTAATTTTATTTCGTGAACAATTTGTTTTCAACATATCAAATTGTCCTTACTATAAATTCAATAACTAGAAATCAGCAAGTGGAGAGCGGAAAAGCTACTTCATTGGTTAAAAATAAAAAGAAAGATATGGACCATGTTGTATATCTAGATCACAAAGCCAAGGAACTGCTTAATATGATCCTCGGAAAAAAGAATATGATTGTACGAGGGGCTATGGGAATCAAGATTCCTTACGATAAAGTTTTCAAGAACGATTTGCTATATTTTGTTGAAAATAAAGGTGAGCTGGTGGTAAAAGCCAAAGCAATTGTTGAAGATGTATACTTTTCCAACAAATTATCCCGTGAGGATTCTTTTACACTATTGGATCAGCATCAAAGTAAATTGCTTTTAAATACGGCATTGAAAAAAAGATTTGCTGGAAAGCGATACATAACTCTTATTACGCTTAAGGACTTTGCCGAATTAAAATTTCCCTTCGAAATAGACAACTCAACGTTTTCAAGTATGGATGACTGGCTTATGGTGAAAAATATTGATTGCGTGAGAGTCAAACAAGAAGCGTAAACAATTCACCAAATTGCAACAAATAATTCTCGGGCACCTGAACACAGACAACAATTCTTTTAAAACCATGACCACGTTGTTTATCTAATGATTATTCCGCAAAAATTAATATCACTTTCGACAATGACCTAGATCACAGGTTCCAATTAAAATCACGTTTAAATTGCTTTTGTAAAAAGTTGAAAATTCAATTGGATACAATAATTAAAGTGATAAACATAAAACAAATTAGAAAATGAAGAAAAGAGAGCTTGTTTCAAAGATTATGACTCCGAATCCCATCACCGTAAATATCACCAATAAG
>JBCCVV010000150.1:0-16292 GCA_039194925.1 Bacteroidota bacterium | reverse complement strand
TCAACAACTCAACAACTCAACAACTCAACAACTCAATTCCCAATCTCTTTAATTCTTTCCAATCTTTCTAATCTCTACAATCTTTTAAATACCTTTGCGGCAAATTTCAAATCCTTAACAATAAATAGATAACAAATGAGTAAAGTGACTGTCGTCGGAGCTGGAAATGTAGGAGCTACCGTAGCAAATGTATTAGCACACAAAGACATTGTAAAAGAAGTGGTACTTCTTGATATCAAAGGAGATTTTGCCAGGGGTAAAGCCTTGGATAGCTGGCAACAAGCCCCAATCGATTACTACAGTACAAGAATAATCGGGACCGATGATTACAAAGAAACTGCTAACAGTGACATTGTGGTGATTACAGCGGGTATTCCCAGAAAGCCTGGAATGAGCCGAGATGATCTAATTACCACCAATGCAAAAATTGTAGTTTCAGTCGTAAACTCAATTAAAGAGCATTCAAAAGATCCAATTATTATTGTGGTTTCAAATCCATTGGATGTTATGACGTATGCAGCGTTCAAAGCTTCTGGATCTGACTCAAGCAAAATATTTGGAATGGCAGGTATTTTGGATACTGCGCGATATAGAGCATTTTTGGCTACTGCCCTTGACGTTTCACCAAAAGACATTCAAGCGGTATTGATGGGTGGTCATGGAGATACGATGGTTCCTCTACCAAGATATACTACAGTAGCTGGTATTCCGGTTACAGAAATGATCGGTGACGAAGAGTTGGATGCAATTGTTCAAAGAACGAAAAAAGGAGGTGGAGAACTTGTAGGACTAATGGGAACATCTGCTTGGTATGCTCCCGGAGCTGCTGCGGCTCAAATGGTCGAGTCTATTGTTAAAGATGAAGGAAGAATTTTCCCAGTTTGTGCTTACCTCAATGGCGAGTACGGAATCAATGATATGTATCTGGGTGTACCTGTAAAACTAGGCAAAGAAGGAATCACCAAAACCATTGAACTTCAACTTAATGATGATGAAAAAGCACTATTGAATCAGTCAAGAGACGCGGTTAAAAGTGTAATGGACTCGTTCAATGCGATGGGACTGGTTTAAGAAATAAATATTGCAAAACTTAGATAAACTGTGTTGGGTATAATAACTCAACGCAGTTTTTTATTGTCAAAATTGATAATTGCTCATGAAGGCAGGACTCCGTAAAGGAGGGAATATAACATGTCACGAAAAATTTGCATTTGAATAACATTCGCACAAATGAACGGATATCCTAAAGAGATGAAATATATCGCTTGGTCGAAAAAGCCTGCGAATTGATTTCAATTTAGATTAGATTGAAGCATAAAATTTAAACCGATCAATTCAAAACGTAAATGCCTCTAAAACTACGAGCTATTTTAATCTCAATATTTGCTTGTCTCATATTTTGTTGGATCCTTCCGATAATGATCTTCTTCCCAACTGGCAGCGAATATGTTTACAATAGAATGCTAATTGGGATCTATGGGTCATTCATTGCCATAGGAGTAACAGCCGTTTTGCTCAAGTGGGATAAAAAAAGTTTTAGAGAGATTGGATTTATCTGGGAACAAGGAACACTCTATCGATTTTTGAAAGGTTTTATAATTGGAGCGGTGATAGTACTTTTATCCATATCCATTTTGGTTGCTACTACTAAATATACCATTGTATTTAATCAAGATGTGGTCTTATGGAAAGCAATTTTAGGACTGATCGCCTTTTTGCCTCTGGCTTTTATGGAAGAGATCATCTACAGGGGATATCCTCTGATCAAGTTAAGAGCCCAAATAGGAATTCGATGGTCGTTGGTCGTAATGGCCATCTTATTCGCATATTATCATGATATCACTGCATCAACCCTTCATTGGCAGTTGCTCGGACCCGGAATATGGGGTATAGTCTACGGAATTTATGCGTTTAGCTCAAAAGGAATAGCTATGCCCACAGGAATCCATATGGCCGCTAATGTTGTCTTGGCCCTTCTGGGAACAAAACATTCCGTATATGCAGTTTGGAACTTAGAATTGATCGCACAAGCATCAGAATCCGCCGAGACACATGCACATATGGTTTCCGTCCTGCTTCAAGTAGCTCTCTTAATATTTGGAATTTTTCTCGTAGAATACTACATCCGAAAAAAGCAAGAAGACAATTTCTCGTCATAATCCAAAAATAACTCCGCCCCCTTCTCCAACTCTTCGATTTCTTCAAAAACTCCGTGAAACTTGGTGCCTTCTCGGTGCTTCTCGGTGTAACAACCTCCGCGTCCTCTCTCTCCTCCAAAACCTCTCTCCTTCAAAAACTCCGTGAAACTTGGTGCCTTCTCGGTGCTTTTAGGTGTAACAACCTCCGCGTCCTCTCTCCTCCAAAACCTCTCTCCTTCAAAAAACTCCGTGAAACTTCGTGCCTTCTCCGTGCTCCTCCGTGTAACACCCTCCGTGTCCTCTTCAACCCCTCGATCCCTCAAAACTCCACCAACTCACTCACATACGTATACCCATCATCACGAACAATATTCGCGGGCAATTGCTCTTCCAGAAACGGTTCCGGATAATTAAAATTGATATACACAGGTACAGACTTCGTAATATCCCTTTTTACCACATCAATCTCCATAGAATCGAGTCCCACACCATACAACGTAGTATAATACAATCCACTCGCTCCCTCCTTAAAGTCATAATTAAGCTGACCATCGATCATGATCTTATCTACATTTTCGATTTCGTCCAATACGATGTATCCAATTCCGGCTCGCTTAGGGTTGACAACTTTAATCCGAGTGCCTATGATTTCAGCCAAAGTGTCCCTCGTAAAAGAAGAAGCAAATCGATTGGCGTTCAAATCTGATTTTTTCTTGAATTGTGAATAGGGGAGGTGCCTAGGCAATCTGCCTTGTTTTGCACCGTCAAGCCGTGATAAATGACCTTCATTAATATAATCATCGTAGGATGCCCAATAACTTTCTCCTGAGTGTCGATCCGTTACAAAAAACAAGTTTGATTTCAAAGGTGCTTTTACTGTAGGTTTCGATCTCAAATGTGCATTGACCATAGAATACGAGAAAAGACAGATTCCAAGAATGGGCAGCAGGTATTCCTTATTCTTCCATAAAAATGGCAATAATCCAATAGTAGAGAAGGTAAACAGAGCAGTAGGTACAATCGCTGCCGGCAATGCTCCCAAACTGAATCCGAGGAAAAGACTGTGGGAGAATGCAGTCCAGGTACCGATCAAAACAGATAGCATTCCCAAGGACAATAGTTGGAACTGCCAATGGTCTTCATTCAAAGTAAAGAAATCTGCAACCAATAAGGCTATGCAAAGCGCTGCCAAAGGAAACATCATAATGTAGGTTCCGGTAGGAATAAATACGTACAATACAATACTTAAAATCAATAGCAATAAAGCTGTAGACAGACCAATGGATTTATTCCCAAACTTATTGGCTAGTTTAGAACCCAGCCACCAACATACAAGAATGGTCAATCCCATACCAGCAAGGAGGTACCATTCGTGATTGTAATAGTGATAACTGTAAAAAGTACTGTATTGCGGATAGACTTTTTTTACCAAATATATAAGACCAAAATTTACGATTCCGGCAAGAATCAAAATGCCTACTATGGCCACAAATCCAATTAAGATGTTTTTCAGCGAAACATCTTCATGTTTTAAATACCTGCTAACGGTATAGATCAAGACACAAAACCAAAATAGGAGTAAAAAAATGTCCGCCCCTGCGGAGTAAGAGATTAGATTTCCATAAAAGTTGAAAAAGCTGGCATTTCCCTTTGTTGGTGTGGTAAAGTCAAAGTTCAAGAAATGTTTCGCCATGAGATACATATTCTCACCCGTATGTTGCACGCTTTTGAGACTAATATTTTCTACGTTGTCTGCTGGGTTGTGATAATAAGAGAAGCCATCAATAAATGCATGATTGATTCCAGGTACTCCTTCCCTTTTGAAGATGGTGAAGTCGGATGAATTGGGCATTCGTTTGTATACCTCGTAAGAAAGTGAATTGGCGATTGGACGTTTGCTTGCTTTTTTCATTTCGCGAATCAGCCAGGCATTTTCGTCCGAGTATTCGAAAGAGATACCTGGACCTTCGTTTCCGCGGGCCTCATAATTCAACATCACACCAATATTCGAAAGATCATTATTCTCAGCATAATGCTTTGCTCCTAAAAGCCCCATTTCTTCGCCATCGGTGATTAACAATTCAAGGTCGTTTTTTCGAGGTGAGTTTTTTAACATAATTGCAGTTTCGATCATACATGCTACGGCATACCCATCATCAGCGGCACCCGGTCCTTCAAAAACGCTGTCGTAATGCCCTGCGAGTACCACTTTTTTAGCAGTTGGATCGTTTCCTTTCAATGTAGCCACGATATTTTCTACATAGGCCATTTTCGAAAAAGTAGGTTTCCAGGAGCTATTTACATATCCCGTTTGTACTTCTACATCTATGCCTTCATTTCGTAAAGTCTCGACGATATAATCTCTTACTTTCCAATTTTCCTTACTTCCAATCGGATGCGGAGCTTTGGCAATTTCATTTAAATATAAAGCAGCTGCTTTGGCAGAAAACTGGTCATCTGATTTCTCCTGCACGGAAGTAGCTTGTTCGGATGAAAAGGATAAGTAGATAAGGCCAAGTATGGCAATCAAAGAAATTAAATTTCGAATCATAAGCATAACGTATTATAACGGTTAATATACAAAGGCTAAATTCGATAGATTAGGAAGTTGGCTACTTTTTTAGCTGTAGCATGGTATAATCAATTCCCAACAAAAAAAAATTAATGGATTTGGAAATAGGAAAACAGAACTACTCAGAATGCATACCTCAACTTTCAGGTTTTGGTGTGCATTCTGGAAATGTAGCAAATACGATTACAAGCACAGCAGCAATGGTAAGTAACATAATGGTATATACATATCCAAAACCAATTTTTGGTTCTTCGTATCCATCATCAACTCCCAATTCTTCGTTATAAAAGTTAATGATTTGAGAAGCTTTTCCCGCAAGTTTTAAGTTCTGATGAATCCAAAGCATAGAATAAGTTGACAAGATTGTAATGGCAATCGATAAAAGAATGCCTTGCGGAATAAAATCAAATGAAAATCCAGATTTATCATTACTTGCAATTAATACCGTACCACCAATAGTTGCTATCAAAATGTTGCTTACCCAAGAAAATATTTTCCATGATTTTTCACGACGATGATTTAGCGCGTCCATGGCTTTCTCTCGTGCGTAGGAATACCTTAGAAAGTCTTGCTCCTCCAGGTCAGCGACTAATTTGATTTCAATTCTGGGGTATTCTTCTGATTCGGTAGTGTTATTTTCCATAATTACGAAACCTTTTTATCTAATGTAATGATTTTTCCAAAGCCTGTGCCCTTTGGCTATCCATAAATATTCTCAGCCGAAAGAATTTTTATTTAATTCTTGAAACGGGTTGACTGCATTCAATGATTTCGAACTTGGAATTTTGTTTCTTTTGCGATATCTGGCGAAAATATTTTCTTAAATGTACTTTATAGTTTAGATGCAAATTAGAGACTACAAGAAATAACCCTTTTGGGGATAAGGTGCGTGATACGCCTTCGAATAATTTTAAAGCGATTTCGATCGTGTTTTCATGCTCAAAATGAAATGGAGGATTGCATACAATGACATCGAAGTAGCCGTCTTTGAGAGCACTCATTTCATAATTGTAGTGAAAATGTATATTGCCTTCCTGCAAATTCAACTTTGATGATTCGATGGCAAGAAAAGAATCATCCAATAAATGTATTTCGGCATGTTTTGCTTGTTGTTTGATCTCATAAGCAATAACCCCATTTCCGCTGGCAAGATCCAGGGCAGTTTTGGTCTTGGGATCAATCTCTAAATGGTGCAATAAAAATTGAGTGGCAAAATCGATGTGTTTGGCGGAAAAGACCCCAAAATATTGTTTGAACATTACTTCTTCTCCACGCGGATTTTGAAAAGGAACAAGATGTAATGGGATGATTTTTTTGATTTCACATCTTGGATTAGAGAGTGTCAAAATCCTGGATTTTTTCCAAGCCTTGCTCTGTTCTACTTCTTCAAAATACAAAGAAGCCAAGTCCAGCAGTTGTTTTGTGAAATGGCGAGTCATAAATCCGCAGAGGACTTTTGAGGTTGGTTTGGACAATGAATGCGCTTCCATTAAAAAGAGATGGAAAAGATCCAGCGACTTCGGCACCTTCATAAGTATAAGATCCGTTTGGCCAATATCATTGGACAATAGATGAAAAAAATTGGGAGATTCCAAGGCTAATCCATTAAGCTCGTAATTGTATCGTATTGCTTCTTCCTGACTCTTGTGGTGTGTAATTAGGTGCGGACGCAGAGCCATAAGTTGGAGTGCTAAGAATCCAAATCGATCATTTATGATGGTTACAGAAGATAGAGACGGGCTTAATTCCAGTGTATGTGCAAGAATAGATTCATCCGCCGCCGAAAAAGCCTTTAAGGATCTATTGGATGAAGGTGGAAATCGCTCAATATTTAGTTCCTGATTCAAAAGAAATCGATTTGCAGCCAAAAGTAAAAATTAATCTTGAGCACAATCCAACTATTAAAGTGGTGAAATGGAATAGCAATGAAATTGATGAATAATCACCCAATTAGGTGAATTATAAGAAGGAGTGGTGATATAATTTTGATGCATCAATTAACCCTTAATTATTATCAACATGAGATCCTTAATAATTACATTTCTAGGTATGTTTTTTCTTACTGTAACTTCTTTTTCACAAACCGATAAATTTAGATTTGAAATAGACGGACAGGATTTTTGGCGAATAAGAAAAAATGCCGGCGGCTTTAGTTTTTTGCACCAAAATAACCTTCAGACATCCATGTTTTTTGGGTTTAACTCAGGAATTAATACAATAGATGATCCCATGGTTTTTGGTTCTGGAGATAATAATACTGCTTTTGGATTTTTAACATTGGCCGCTAATACCAGTGGATTTCGAAATACAGCTATTGGTTCTGGGGCTTTGGATGAAAGTACAACGGCCAAAGTAAATACAGCAGTAGGTTTTGGAGCAATGGGAGAATGTATCGATTGCAGTGAGAATGTCTCAATGGGGAAGTCGGCGTTGAGAAAAAACCTGTCGGGTGCATTTAATGTAGCCATAGGAAACGATGCTCTGAATAATACGAATACGGCCACCAGAACGACGGCATTGGGATATACGGCTGGCGTAAATGATAGTGCATCCGTAGATAATGTTTACATAGGGTTTGGTACAGGGCGAGGTACAGTATTTGCCACGGATGGTTATGATCGTAAGGAAAATGTCATGGTGGGTTCACAGGCAGGGTATTTCAATAATACCAACGGAAATATATTTCTGGGTTTTGAAGCCGGAATGAATGCTAATGCAGACAATCAGTTGTATATCGAAAATTCATCAGCCGATAGTACGGATGCATTGATTTATGGACAGTTTGACAATGATCTTTTGAGAGTTAATGGTGAATTGAATATTGATGGATTGTATTCACTTCCAACTACCGCTCCCTCTTCGGGAGACTTTCTAAGGTATACGGGGGGAGGAAAGATTACATGGGCAGATATTGACTTGACATGGACGTATGGTGCCGGAGATGACGTGGTTTATGAGGATGGAGATGTAGGAATTGGTAACGGAGATCCGATCTATAGATTGGATGTGCAAGATAACGTTAGCAATGGGTACGTCGCCCGATTTCACAACAACAATACAGGAACTACAAGCAAAGGTATTATTGTACAAACGGGTCCCAATGTAAATCCGAACTCTTCGGTTTATTATGCGCTTTTCTTAGATGGAAATGGTACGAATATAGGTGGAATTCGAGGAAATGGCTCGGGAGGGACAATGTACTCAACAACATCGGATCGAAGGCTAAAGCAAAATATAAAGGCGTTTGAACAAGGATTGGCTACGATCGAAAAAATCAATCCTGCCACCTATCAAATGAAATCGAATCCCAACCAGACAGAAATTGGATTTATAGCTCAGGAATTGTATTCAGTGGTTCCTACCATGGTTGGAGGCGATCCTACAGATAATCCGGAAGAGTCGCCAATGACGGTGGACTATGGAAGACTTACACCTGTTCTTGTAGCCGCCATAAAAGAACAACAAGAAATCATAAACACACTCAAAAAACGCCTGGACGAACAAGACCAACAATACAATGAATTGAGAGCTGAAATCTCAAAGCTTCAAGGTCTTGCTCAAAAGTAAAAGCTGCAATATTCATTTAAAGGGATCAGTTCGCAAAAGCTGATCCCTATTTCTATGTGTAGTTACGTCTTAGTGTGCCTTGCGAGCTCAGCGGTTTATTTCAACGCATCCACATCGGTCGTAGTTTTGCAATTTCATGAAAGACAGGACAATCTTCGCTATGCGCTCCTTTCAGATATCCAGAGCTCATCAAAAACTCATTGGTGATTTCGCCACCCGTAAACTTGAACGTTTTCTTAAATAATTTCACCCATTCTTCCCTAGTCTTTGGATGATTCAAATCCAACCAATTCTTAAAAGATCCATGTTCTTCTTGCAGCGCAATGATTTGATTGGCATTGTAAATGGCGGCGTTTACTTTTAATTTGTTGCGAATGATACCCGCGTCACTCAACAATCTTTTACGATCCTCTTCGCCATATCCAGCCACCTTTTGGATGTCAAATTGATCGTAGGCATTTTCAAAATTCTTTTGTTTCCTTAGTATGGTCTCCCACGATAACCCCGCTTGATTGATTTCCAGGATTAACCGTCCAAAAAGCTCGTTGTCATCTTCAATTGGGAATCCGTATTGGGTATCGTGATAGATTTTATGAACATTGTTTTTATCTAGCTTCTCACAAAAAGCACAGTATGAATTTTCCATTGGATGTTTTAGTCTTTTTAATTTTTGGTTGCGTAAAATTACGTGATATCCAGGTATTTCTACGTTAAATCCAATTTCCGTACCGATAATGCAAATTCAAATTTTTAACTTGAACGGTTTCGATAATTCACAAATAAAAAGTAAAAAGGTGTAAAAAGATGGCGAAAAAAATTAATGCGTTAGCAAAAGATCTAGCACACAATCAAACGATAATGTCTCTTTTGACGAAAGGGAATCCCGAAGAAAGTCAATTGGAAGAAATTCTTAAAGACATTATTTCGCCTAAAGCTTTACCAAGCAGAAACATCTTTGTTCTTGGTGCGGGTTGTTCTAAAAGTGCTTATCCAGATTTGCTTCCTCTTGGAGACGAAGCCTCACAAATGTTGGAAAATCACTTCAAAAAGGATACCTGGCCAAAAAGTTTCCTTAAAAAGTCCAAGAAAATTGCTACCAAATTCAATTTACCAGATCTCGAAATCAAAAAAGATTTTGAAACTCGCTTATTGCAGCTGTCCTATTTTTTAGAAAATTCTGTGCTGCGTCAGGCGTTGAGTTATATGTTTGAGTACCGAACATTTCCCAATTTGTTTTATGAGACGATAGCTCACCTTTTAAAGAATAGATTTATTGAGGCCGTAATAAATTTCAACTTTGATGAGCTGCTGGATCAAGCCATCGATGAAGAAGTGGGTCTTGGACAATTGCACAAGATACTATCCGATGGAGATTGTATTCCATACGAAAAAATGTTAACCAATTCCAAGTTGAAAGTTCCTATCTACATTAAACCGCATGGGACGATCAGTCATAAAAGTTCATTGCGCTTTACCAAAGAACAGTATATTGATATACCCGATGAGATCGAAGTCTTAATGGAGGAGCTTCTTTCTGGTCTTCCGGATGATGAGGATGTTGCAATTACGAATCAAGAGCACATTGCAATACAACATCACTTTGGAGATTTAAATTTAATTGTTGCTGGATTTAATATGGAAAGCATTGAGTTCAATAGCTTAGTCAAAAGAGCCATTGAAAAGCGCCTTAATAATTCTAAACATGAAGTGAGAATTATCTTTTTAAATCATGATTCTTCCTATAAGAAGAAACAAAAGAAGAGGTTGAAAAGGTTATTCAAGACAAAAAGTAAAGATCCAGGTCGTGTAAAGGTAGAGGTCATCAATCTTGACACATTCAAATCAAAAAAGTACGGATTGGATGAATATTTGTTAAAGAGAAAGCTCGATTGTTTTGGTATTGAATTAATAAATAGAATTCATTCCCATTACAAACCAGAGTATAAACCCAAAGAGATCATCAGGCATTTGGGATTGATAGTATACTTTAAGGAACAGATTAAACTGACTGGAAAAATCAGTATTTTCAATTTATTCAAGCCTGGAGTTATTCAGTTTTTGAATGCCAAGAATGAGCTCTATTTTAATAGTAAGCAGTACTTTTTTGATCGTACTATATTCGAAGTGATTATTGTGATTCTTAAGAACAACGGATATATCCAACCCACTGAATCCTTAAAAAAAGACAATCGAATTGGGGTGTATTTTAATATGTATGTGGAAACTCATCGGAAAAAAGGATTTAGCAAAAAAGTCATTTCAAAAGAACTTTCATTTTACGATATTTTGGCTCTTTTAGGTTTAAAATCCAATATCAATGATTCCGTAAAAAACTTTTATAAATTGGATTTTGCGGATCAGAAATTTACACAAATGGATTTTTGTGGGTTTATGGACAATTGGATAGAAAAAGTTAAGTTGGTTGAAAAAGAGCTTCCAGTTTTCTCTGGAATAGGTTGGAATTTTAAAAAGTACAAGAATTCGTGTCTCGAATCGCTCAAAAAATTTAAACTTATTTTTGAAAATTTGAATTCAAAAAAGAAGCACTTTGCCGGAGATCAGTTAATTCGATCGGATGCACTAAACTTATACCCAAACTTCCTGGACATCTATTTAAACTTCATCGCTAAGATTCATAGCTCAAATATTGTACCTACTAGATTGGCCTTTCGATATCGGTTTCGATCCTTATTTATTAAAGATAATTCATGGAATAGATTGTGTTTGGTTACTGATAGAGGCCTGTTTTTGGTGGATCTTTTGCGAGAAATAGAAAAACGGGATGATATCAAATTCTCCAAACCCAAAACAATTTATTTAATCGTCTCCAGTAATTTTGCAAGAGAGGAAATTGAGCGACTATCTAAAAAAATAAAAAATCTTCGAATCCTAATTTATAAAGTCCCGTATTATGATCATAATAGACACATGATTCTGTTTGATTCTAACAACGTTAAGTATAAAAGAGCCATCTATTTTTATAAAAAAGGGTATTCAAATAATGTGAATGCGGTCTATTTGGAAGGCAAAACCAATAAGAATAATCTGAATATGATGTTTCAGACGTTTAAGAAATACTTGGCTAAAGCTATTGTATTCGATAAGTTTGATCGTAAACATTTGCCATACTTTGAGGATCAAGATCAAATTGATGAAATCATAAATATGAAGAAGACAGGTTTGAAAAAGAAAGACAAGAACTATTTCGTAAAATCGGAGCGAATTTCAATTTAGCGTTCCAATAGTACTTCCTGATTGTCCTATATCCTTGGTTAATTGATTTATGGTCAAGTTTAAATTTATACAAATGGTGCGGTGTTAAGCTTAGATCAAATCTATTTGACCTTCCGTGATGTTTGTCACATAATACTTCTATTAAAAAATGTAGTTTTATAATTCAAAATCTACGTTACTGATGCAACATTACATTGATATCTTCGTAAATGGATATAAAGGATACGCCCAATACCTATTGTACGATATCAGCAACCCTACCTGGAACTCGTATTTCTATTGGTTGATTCTGGTATCTGTCTTTTTTCTTATTCTGGAGGTAATCATTCCCTGGCGTAAAAAGCAGCCCGTTCTCAGAAAAGACTTTTGGTTAGATGCCTTCTACATGTTTTTCAATTTCTTTCTTTTTAGTCTTATTATCTATAATGCTGCCTCTGAAGTTGTAGTCAATTTATTCAACGATGGGATCAAGGCGATTACGGGGGGATTTGATTTGCAAGCCATGAATCCATTGCAAACGATGCCGTTGTGGATCGTATTAATTGTAGGATTTGTAGTTCGGGATTTTGTACAATGGTGGGTTCATCGGTTGCTGCACAAATCGAAAAAATTATGGGAATTCCATAAGGTACACCATTCGGTGGAAGAGATGGGCTTTGCTGCACATCTGCGCTATCATTGGATGGAGAATGTAGTATACCGGACGTTGGAATACATTCCGCTGGCATTATTGGGCATTGGATTGTATGATTTCTTTGTGATTCACATTTTTACCCTGGCCTGGGGACATTACAATCATTCAAATATTTCCGTAAATGGAAAGATCACAGGAGGGGTAGTAGGAGGTTTGATTGGAATTGTCATTGCCAATTCGCTGGCAGGTGTACAGATGTTGGATAATCCATCGCTTCTGGTGAAAGCAGGGACCATGGTCGTTTCCATATTGATCGGTGCATTTGCTTTAGGTGGAGTTATGAAAAGACTATTTAATAGTCCGGAAATGCACATCTGGCATCATTCGTACGATTTACCGGAAGACAGACGATATGGAATCAATTTTGGGCTGACATTAGCATTGTGGGATTATATTTTTGGTACGGCTTATATACCACATACGGGAAGAGATATTCGGCTTGGATTTCCTGGGATAGAAGAATTTCCGCAGGATTTTGTGCATCAAAATTTGCGAGGGATTACGGGGGGAGAGAAGTAGAGGTTGGAGGAAGCGGGGTGTTGTTACACGGAGAAGCACGGAGGAGGCACTGAGTTCCACGGAGAAAGATTAGGAGAGGTTAGGAGAAGAAGGAGGAAGCGGGGTGTTGTTACACGAAGAAGCACGTAGGAGGCACGGAGTTCCACGGAGAAAGTCTAGGTGAGAGAAGGAGAAGGAAGAGAGCATGGAGAATTATTACACGGTGAAGCACGGCAGAGGCACTTAGTTACGCGGAGATTGGGCAAAAGAGACTAAGAGTAAACCGATGAATCGTTTACTAGTTATTAAACTTGCTGATAAATAGTTTTGGTGAACCTAGGCGGAAAAGCTGGTTCCGCATCCGCAGCTTTCACTGGCATTTGGATTATTGAAGGTGAAACCTCTGTTATTCAATCCTTCCAGCCAGTCGATTTCCATGCCAATTAAATACATGGAATGTGATTTTTCCATAAAGACTTTGAAACCGTCTATTTCAAATACCTGATCTTTTTCCTTCAGTACATCAAATCCCAGGATATAAGAAAAACCTGAACATCCGCCCCCTTTTACGCCTACTCGCAGGCCATATTCTTCCGGTACATTTTGCTCACCCGCAATTCTTCTTAATTGTTTCAATGCACTCTCCGTAATTTTTATGGGAGTTGTCGTTATCGTATCAGACATATTTTGCTCTTTTAATCAATTTGCACAAAGATAATCTTTAATCTACTTTTTCGCTATTTTCCAGCCCCTCTTCATGCGTATTTTATTAAACAACTGTAAGTATGGAATCGTTCACACAATGAATTGGTTTGCTGAAACACTCGAATCGCGAAATCGCAAGAATCGTTTGAACTGCTTGAATCGCAGAATCCTTTAACTTCACTCAGAAGAACTCTCTCCAATTCCTTGACGCTGTTCGAAAGGGCAATTTTCAATCTCATCAATCTTTTTCCATTATCAACTTTCAACTTTCTAATATCAATTCTCAATTATTCATTTTCAATTGTCAATTATTAATTATTCATTATTACATACCTTAGCAATTCAACAAACAAGACGATCAGTTTATTTATGGAAACAGCATTGGAAATTTCGAAATACATCCTGCCGGCCCTTGTCGTTTTTGCGACTGTATATTTTGTGATGAAACGATATCTCAATATGCAATACAGTACTCAGGTACTGAAATTTAAACAAGAGCAAATAAGAAATACACTGCCAATAAAATTGCAGGCATATGAGCGGATGGCCATGTTTTGTGAGCGGATTTCAATTGATAATCTGAGTTATCGATTGAGTAGCGAACATCTGGATGCCAAATCAATGGGCAATGCGATGTTAATTGCGATACAACAGGAATATGAGCACAATATGAGTCAGCAGGTGTATGTATCAGAACAACTTTGGCAGATCATTACCATGGCCAAAGATCAAATGCAGAATATTGTATCTACGGCTGCGGCGGATCGATCTGTCAATACCTCGGGCGAACTTGTACAGAAAGCGTTAGACGTGCAAAAAAACTTAGGCAATAGTCCTATCAATACGGCCAAACGTGCCATAAAGAAAGAAATTGACATTATCTTATAAGAAATCAAATTATGCGGAAATCGCTATATGTTTTTTGGAATCTACTCATCGCTCTGAGTATTGCCGGTTGTTCGAAACAAACTTATACGGCAGATATTGATACCTCGTATTATCGAATTAATAAAAAACATCAATCCAATAAAGAACTCGACGAACTGATTGCTCCATACCGCCAAAAATTGGAAGCAAAAATGAATGAGGTGATCGCTTACAATAAGGTCGAAATGAGAAAAGACAGACCCAATTCGACCTTAGGCAATTGGTTTTCTGATGCATTATTGGAAGAGGCAGAAAAGATCTATGGCAAGGATATCGATGTAGCCATGCAAAATTATGGCGGATTAAGAGTGCCCTCCTTAAAACAAGGAAACATAACCGTAGGTAATATCTATGAGTTGATGCCATTTGACAACAAATTGGTAGTATTAACAATGGATGGGAAATTGCTTCAACAACTGCTCAACAGAATAGCTGAAAAAGGAGGATGGCCAATTAGCCATACGTTGAAGTTTTCCATGAAGAGAGATAAGGCAGTGAACGCTTATATAAAAAACGAAGCGCTGGATGTAAATAAGAAGTACACAGTTGCAATTGCGGATTATATCGCCAATGGAGGTGATAATTGTTTTTTTCTTGATAAAGCGGAACGAGAAGATAAAGATATCATGATCAGAGATTTAATCATTGATCATCTTCGAAATAAACCAGAAAACGATAGGACCATAATCGCAGATAATACATTACGGATCGTAACACAAAACTACTAGGCACATGAGAAGGAGAGATTTTTTAGTAAAAAGTACCATATCTACTCTTGGTCTCGCAATGGGTGGACTTTCGGATACAATACTGGATGCACATGATATTACAAGGTTGACTATTCTTCACACGAATGATGTACACAGCCGAATCGATCCATTTCCAATGGATGGCAGCAGAAACGCAGGTCAGGGTGGTGTGTCTCGTCGTGCAACAATGATTGAGAGAGTAAGAAAATCAGAAGACCATGTCTTATTGTTTGATTGTGGCGATATCTTTCAAGGAACTCCTTATTTCAATTTTTTTGGTGGTGAATTGGAATTAAAACTAATGTCCGAATTAAAGTATGATGCCGCTACCATTGGGAATCATGATTTCGATGGGGGCATAGATGGTTTGGAAAAACAAATGCCTCATGCCGATTTTCCTTTCCTTATTGCGAATTATGATTTTAGTAATACCATCCTAAAGAATAAAACCAAACCGTATCAGGTATTTATTAAAAATGGAATTCGTATTGGAGTTTTTGGTTTAGGGATTGAGCTGACCGGATTGGTGCCTAAATCTTTATATAAGGAAACAGTGTATAAAGATCCAATTGAAATAGGAAATAGGATAAGCAAACAATTGCGATATGATGAAAAATGTGATTTTGTAGTTTGTCTTTCGCATTTGGGCTATCGATATCGTACGGATAAGGTGTCAGATGTCTTTCTTGCTCAAAATACCGAGGAGATAGATCTTATCCTGGGCGGCCATACTCATACCTTTATGAGCGAACCGGATATTCAAAAAAATAAGAAAGGCGATGAGGTGGTTATCAATCAAGCCGGTTGGGCAGGAATTATGTTGGGAAGATTGGATATCTTCTTTGAGAAGAATTCAAAAGGGAAATGTGTATCTTGTAAGAATACCTACGTTGTGTAGTTGAATGCCAAAGGATTTTGCAGGGCAACTATTCCTTTAAGAGAAGCACAGTCAATCTTTTTTTAGATCCTTATTTCTGTCATTGGGATGGCTAATCAATTGAGAGTCAATTCGTCTGTTCCATTTTAAATTTTGTTCATGGATTTAGCCAAAAATATTTTTAAATCTGAATAGAGCCAAATGTGAATATTTCGCTTTTTTTAAATTATATTTATAACGCAAAAGAAAGCAACGGTTTATAAAATCAACTTAATTTTAATGCATAAAGCATTGGTTTCTAATTGTAACGTATTTATTTTTTTTGTTTTGT
>JBCCVV010000149.1:0-16331 GCA_039194925.1 Bacteroidota bacterium | reverse complement strand
TATTGGTTAGAAGTAAATGCTAATATTCGCTCATTTATTTCTACGATGGTAAAAAGTGAACGTAATGTCTTGGAGTCTATCCAACAGGTCTATAATGATGAACTGTTTGCCAAAAATATGGCTGTGTAGTTACCAATATGTTATTGAACGACTTGAGGAATTAAATTTTAGTAATAAAGTTAATTTTGGAAAATTAAATAATTGAAAATGACTGAACTTCTTAGGGGGATTACCGTGATAGAATTAGCCTCTGTACTCGCAGGGCCACTTGCCGGAAGTTTTTTAGCTGAACATGGAGCGCATGTGATAAAAATTGAAAATAAAAAAAGTGGGGGAGATGTTACGCGTCAATGGAGGCTTAAAAATGAGGATGTCAATACAGGAATCAGTGCATATTACGCCAGTGCAAATTATGGAAAAGAAGTGCTGACTTTAGACTTGAGTGATGAAAAAGACTATGATCAATTATTAGCTGTGATGCGAAAAGCAGATGTGGTAATTTCCAACTATCAAAAAAAGACCGCTATCAAACTAAACGTGGATTATAAAACGCTTTCCAGACAATTTCCAAATTTGATTTTTGCCCAATTGGTGGCCTATGCGTGGGATGACCCTAATCCTGGATATGATTTGGTGATGCAAGCGGAAACAGGGTTTATATCCATGAATGGCACCTTAGATGGCGTAAGGGCAAAAATGCCAGTAGCTCTTATTGATGTTATAGCTGGTCATCAAATCAAAGAAGCGATTTTACTGGCGTTATTAACTAAATTTAAAACTGGAAAAGGTTGTTATACCGAGGTTTCTCTTTATAAATCTGCCATTAGTGGATTGGCGAATCAAGCATCGAATTATTTAATGTGCGATCATATACCAAAGCCAATGGGAACACTGCATCCAAACATTGCTCCATATGGCGATATCGTTATGACGAAAGATGACAAAACGATTATTTTGGCCATTGGTTCGGATAAACAGTTTGAAAAACTAGGGAAAACCCTTAAATTAGCAGCTGACTTGCTACATACATTTAGGTTTAATAAGGATCGTGTTGCAAGAAGGAATGAAATGATGCTTCATATTCAAGCAAAATTTGAAACGATGGAGTATAACTTCCTTGAAATGAACCTAAAGAATGCAAATATCCCCTTTTGCACCGTTGCCAATCTAGCAGAAGTCTTTAAAAATCCTTTGGCAAGGGAAATGATCGTAGAGGAAACGATTGAGCACCAGAAAACCCTTAAGGTTAGCAATACGGCATTCACAATGAGACAAAGCGAATTAGAGTAATAAGTTAGGGTGAGTATACGGTTGATTTTGTATCAATTAATTAATGCAATTTTAAATACTTAGTACAGTTTTTGCACTATCTTATGAGCTAAAGTAGATGTGATAACATCGTATTATAAAACTATGAACTATAACGTATTACATATTGTGTGATACGGTAATATATAAAACTACCTGATTTGAAGAAGCTA
This sequence comes from Bacteroidota bacterium, assembly GCA_039194925.1. Taxonomy (GTDB): domain Bacteria; phylum Bacteroidota; class Bacteroidia; order Chitinophagales; family Saprospiraceae; genus CAJXUU01. The sequence goes on along the minus strand of JBCCVV010000149.1, from coordinate 14,850 downwards.
AAATTTTGTTTTTTGGTGCTCTCAATGCTATTTCTGTATGGCAAAAATGAGCTGGTAGCACAGGATATTCACTATTCTCAGTTCTACAATTCTCCCCAAACCTCGAATCCAGCACTTACTGGTATTTTTAACGGTGATGTCCGAATTATGGGGAATTTGAGAGATCAATGGCGATGGGTGCCCGTGCCGTGGTTTACCTTTGGAGGTGCATTCGATAAAAAATTCTACCCTAAGAAATCCGAGAATCACTTTTTTGCAGCGGGTATGAATCTTTACCATGACCGTCAAGGCGATTCAAGACTTAACCTTTCGACCATCAATCTTTCAGGGAGCTACAGCCGAATTTTAAATCCTCAGAATATTTTAACCGGAGGCATTACCCTTGGATTTTCCTCCAGAGGTTTTAACGAAGACGAACTTACCTGGGATAAGCAATGGGATGGCAATTCGTTTAATGCAAGTGCGCCATCCGGAGAACAATTTAATACCAATCGGATCAATTTTTTGGAGACAGCAGTGGGCATCAATTTTCGGCATCAGCGAAGTAAACGTACAAAATTTGATATAGGAGCAGGAATCTTCCATATCATCGAACCCAATGCCGGGTTTTATGAAAATGAAGATCAGAAATTACCAATGAATATTAATTTGACGGCAATAGGTTCATTCTATTTGATGGATATGCTGGATCTTCAGTTGCATGGCTTACAGCAAATTCAAGGAGAATATCGGGAAACGATTGTAGGGGGGCTCGCAAAAATCTACGTGAGCTCCAGACGAGGTAAAGAAACTGCCTTGCATTTGGGGCTTGGATACAGAACTTCAGGTTCTATAATTCCAACGGCTGCGATCGAATTTGCTCAATATTATCTGAGTGCAAACTTCGATTTAGACGGTACGGATTTCAACGACTTAGAAAACAACTCACGCGGTGCAGTAGAATTTCATTTTCGATACACGATTACCCACGTGAAGCCGCTTCGACAATTTAAAGTTTGTCCTATTTATTAATCATCAGAATGAGTATCAATCGTATGAAAAAGTATATAAGTTGTATCATATTCATCGCCTTTGGGATTTGTTCTGGCTATTCCCAAACACAGAAGGCTTTTATCAAGGCCGCAGAAGAAGCCTATGCTACCAAGAATTATTATGGAGCGCTCACATGGTTTTCGGAAGCACTGGATTTTGATCGAGACGATCCAGAGTTGATCTACAAAGTGGCGGAATCTGCACGTCAATTTGAAGCGTATGATTTGGCAGCGGAAAAGTATAAATTGATTGTGGATTCATTGGGGCAAGGCAACTACCCGGAGGCATCATTTTATTTAGGAATGATGTACCAGCAGCTAGGAAAGTATGAGGATGCCAAGTCCTATTACAATATTTATATATCCGAAAACAACGGAAATGATAAAGAGAAAACCAAAATGGCTAACGCCGCTCTGGAATCATTGGAATATGCGATTGCCTGGATTGAAGATATTGATAAAAGTGCGGAAATTACCTCAATCGAAGCGGCTATAAATACGCCATATTCTGAGTTCGGGGCAATCAAGAAAGAGGATGTGCTTTATTTTTCTACAATGATGTATGCAGAAAAGAATTCCGAACATTTCCCTCCCAGAAGTATTTCAAAATTGCATACACTTAAAGATAGCCTGAATGAGGCCATCGAAGGAGAGATCAACGATACCGATCAGTTGGTGGCTCATTCTACTTTTACGACCGATGGGTTGACCATGATCTTTACATTGTGCGATTACATTAACGATGAGGACGTGCGTTGCGACTTATATTCTCGTATGGTCAATGATGACGGTACATTTGGATTGTTAAACAAGCTTCCTGCACCTATCAATATTGACTCTTTTACCACTACGCAGCCTCAAATATCATATGACTCAACGCTACAAAGTGATGTGTTATACTTTGTATCCGATAGAGATGGTGGAAAAGGGATGTTGGACATTTATAGCAGCGTCGTACATGATAACGGATCATTTGGAGAACCAGTTAATGTTGAATTGGTCAACACCGACGGAAATGAAGCGACTCCATTTTATCACTCTTCTTCGAATACGCTTTACTTTAGTTCTGACAATCGACTGGGTTTGGGGGGATACGATGTGTATTCCATAGCGCGCACACCAGAAGGATGGACAGAACCTATTCATCTTCGAGTACCCATAAATAGCAGTTACCACGATTTGTACTACATTTTGGATCAGGAGGGAGAGGAAGGATATTTTTCGAGCAACCGTGAAGGCGCCTTGTACCTGGATCCCGCGGCAAAGGCGTGCTGCTTTGATATTTTCAGGGTAGAGTACGACGAAGTTATTATTGATCTGAATGCATTGGTATATGATGAATTGTCAAAAGAACCGTTGGAGGGAGTTACGATTTCGCTCATCGATGCCATCACTGGTGATACCATAAATTCATTGACCAATGAAGATGGCAATGATTTTTATTTCAAACTGAAAAAAGAACGAGAATACATTATCCAGGTAGAGCGAGAGTTTTACAATTCTCAAGCTATTCCATTGAGTACAAAAGGAGTGACAGAATCAAAAACATATGATAAGGAGATTTTCCTTAAGACAGATCGTACTCAGTTGAAACTCGAAACATTTAACAAACGAACCAACGAAGAATTGGCAGGTGTGCAGATTACGATACGAAATTTGACAACAAACAGCATTGATACTATCGCTGTGAACGAATTGGATAACAAGTTTCATTTCTATCTCGAAAATGGAAATAAGTATCAAATCGAAGCATCTAAGTTTGGGTTTGTTACGGAGAAAGATGAAGTGGACTTGACCGAAGTGTCCGGACCAACATTGATCAATCGAAAACTATATCTTGAAGTATTTGATATCGAGGACTATATGCCGGTTACGGTTTATTTTGAGAATGATCATCCAAATCCAACAAGCAAATCCACGAATACAGATAAGATCTATGGCGATTTGTACGACTCTTACATGAAAGTCAAAATGGAGTATTTGAATAATTACACCAAGAAGAAGCGTGGACAGGAAAAGGTAGATTCCAGAAACAGACTTGATGGATTCTTTGAGGGAGAAGTTGCCGGTGGATACGACAAGTTGAAACGATTTATGAGGGCGTTGAAGAAGGAATTGGAATTGGGTAGAAGTCTTGAAATCGCGATCAAAGGATATGCTTCACCGATTGCGGATACCAAATATAACCTTGCACTTGGGCAAAGAAGGGTGAGCAGCATCAAAAACGAAATACTAAGTTATGAAGGAGGAATCTTCAGAGAATATGTAAAAGAAGGACAATTGATCTTAACTGATATTTCGTTTGGAGAAGAAACGTCACCTGCTGATGTAAGTGATAGTCCAAACAGAACATTATCCGTTTATAGTCCTGAAGCGAGTAGAGAGCGAAGAGTTCAAATAGTAAAAATAACCGACCAATAATTTGGTGCAAATAGATCAAGAAATGAAAAAGAATATATCATCTACTAATTCGAAATTGATCCAATTTTCATCAGCAGATTATTGGAATAGACACTATAAATCCATGATAGTAAAGAGTTTAAAATCGTGTTTAATTTTATGTATAACATTCTTTTGTTTTCAGGATGATGTACAGGCAACGCATATAGTCGGCGGAGAATTGAAATACAAGACTATTGGGCCAAATAGATATGAGATTTCTCTCACATTTAGAAGAGATTGTTTAGGAGGTTCGGATGAGGCAAATTTTGATGCACCTGCGAAGGTTTTTATTTATAATGGAAAGGGGAATTTTCAATTAAATAGTCTTCCTGGCAATCCGAATGGAATATTATTCATGCAATTCAACAACAATGATACGTTAAACAATATCATCATGAGTGATTGTGGCTTTGAAGGAACGCAGGTTTGTGTTCATGAGACCACATACAAAGAAGAGATATTTCTGCCGTTTAATCCAGGAGATGATGGTTATATTCTCTCATATGCACGATGTTGTCGAAATGCAACCTTAGAGAATGTAGTAGATCCATTGGAGACGGGAGGAACCTGGACGGTGCACATTACACCTGAGGCTCAAATGCAAAGTAATAACAGTCCTGTTTTCAAGAATTGGCCGGATGTTTATATCTGTGCGAATGAAGATCTGAACTTCGACCATTCAGCGACGGATGCAGATGGAGATTCATTAGTTTATAAATTATGTACTCCATTTATTGGAGGTTCAAGTCAAGATCCAAAGCCAGATACAGGTGGTGATGTAAAGCCTCCATACACTGAAGTAACCTGGAAAGAACCATACAGTCTGAATGATTTGTTTGGAGGATCCGCTGCGCTACAGATCGATAGTGAAACAGGCTTGCTAACTGGAAACCCGAGCTTAGTTGGTCAGTTTTTGGTGGGAATTTGTGTTGAGGAATATAGAGATGGAGTCAAGATAGGAGAGGTGCGAAGAGATTTTCAATACAATGTACGTGTCTGTAGCCCATCTCCAATGGCGGGTTTTGATGGAAATGATGGCAACTGTAATGGCCCATTGGTACAATTCGATAATTTTAGTGAAGGCGCTACAGCATTTCAGTGGAATTTTGATTATCCCGGGACAGATTCAGCATTTATCTCTACCGAAGAAAACCCATTGTTCGAATATCCGGAACCCGGAGTATATGATGTTCGATTAATCGTAACAAGAGGTACGGATATCTGTTCGGATACCTTGATTCAACAAATTGCAGCATTATTTACCGGAATTGAGGTGGATTTTACAACTAAGATACAAGCTTGTGCCGATGATGGAGGGTACACGATACGGCTCATAGATCGATCCATAGAGCCGGAAGATGGGTTTGACATCATCAATCAGGAATGGACAATTACCCAGAATGGGATGAGTCAAAGTTTTGTAGGTCCTATTGTCAATTTAGATATCCTGAATGAGGACTTTATTGTCGAATTGCAGGTAGAATCAGAAACCGGATGCAAACAAACGCTTATTGATACGGTAGCGGTGGCTGATTTTGTGCATGAGGCAGATTTTGTTTATGAATTTGATGGGTGCTCCGAGTTTGGAGTTGCCACTCTGGCTTTTGGTGATGTCTCTGAAGTACTGAATCCATTCGATGATATAGAAGGTTATGAATGGACCATTACGAGTTCAGGTGGAGAAAGTACTTTTTCGGACTCCAGTTTCGTATTCAATGTAGCAGATACCGATACTATAATCGTGAATCTCGTAGTTAATTTTGGGGGAGGATGCTTTGCAGATGCCAACAAGACAATCATTCTACAGCAAGTAGTGCCGCAAGCTTCTTTTGATTGGATGGCAGAAGGCTGTCCTGATGATGGAACGGTAGATCTTATCTTTTTTAATACAACCACAGGTCTCGACAGCAGTGTTACCATAAACGAAATATTGTGGACGGTTGAGGTTGCCGGTGAAACCCTTAATGGCACTGGAGATACACTTATGGTAAATATACCCAAAGACTCCATTCTAAGTGTAGAAATGGTCACCAATTTTAGCAATGGATGTCAGGATATCATCGAAGATACCTTTCTTCCCGGGCCGTATGCTACAATAGAATTTGATATTGATTCTCTAATCATGTGTTTGGGCGATACCATATTTAACGTAGCATTTCCAAATAGCGATTTTCAATACACGTGGAGTACAACCGGAGGCTTGTATTTTGAAGATGTAACTGATCAATCGAACCCTGGGGTCATAGGCATTGAGAATACATCGTATAGTGTGACCGTCTCTGATGGTTTGTGTAGTGTAGCGGATTCTTTCGACGTGGTCGTTTTGGATGACAACAATCTATCCATTACTGGAGATTCTATAACCTGTGATGGTAATGTGTTTTTGGTTGCGGACGGTGGAATAGGAGAGGGTGATTTTGAATGGTCGTTAACATCAGATTTTGGGAATATTATTTTCGTAGGCGATACATTGCAAACTAATTTTTCTAGCCAGGAGCAAACGTTTTATGTACGGTTTACAGGAGAGTCTTGTGAGGATCCCTTTGCAGAATACACGGTTATTCTTTCCAATATTTTTGATGTAGTTTTTAATGGAGATCCAGTTCGGGTGTGTTTGGGAGATACGGTTCCGCTCCTGGCGAATCCAGATCCGACATTGACTTATGAGTGGTCTCCGCTGGACGGTATCCATTTTGTGGATCCAATGGACAGCAGTTCCGCTCATGTTATCGGAATTAGTGATACGGAATATTTCGTTACTCTTTCGGATGCCTTCTGTAGTCTGGATACATCGATCAGTGTGGTTATTGCGGATGATCAGGAATTTCAGGTATTGGGAGATAGTATTGTATGTGATGAGAATGTCCAATTAATTGGATTTGGTGCGACGGGTATTGGTACATATCAGTGGTCACTGGATTCCAGCTTTACAGTCATCATCCATGAAGGAGATACCCTAAATACAACGTTGAATGGGCTTTCGGAAACCTATTATGTAACATTTACGGATAAGACATGCGGCGATTTGGTATTGTCCTATGATGTACGCATGTTTGAATTCGAAATCTTTTTTATCGAACCGGTTGAAATATGCGCTGGTGATACGTTGGATTATACCGTATTCAATGTTGGCGAAGGACCACTTACCTGGCTTTGGGAAGAAGATCCACATATCGTGGCTGGAGATAGTACAATGATGCCAACTATAGGAGTTGGTATTGATGAAGTCGATGAATTCGAATTGATATTTACTGCTATGAGTCCAACGGGATGTAAATTAACCGATACAGTCACTTTTCAAATAATTGAGAATCCAATAGTTGATTTCACTTTTGAATTGCAGCAATGTGGAGAATTTACCGTTTGTTTTGATATTATCGGCGATTTCAACGGATTTCCAAATTGGGATTTTGGAGATACAACTGTCACTACGGATATGAGTATCGATTCGATGCCCTGCTATACATATCCCGGAGCAGGAACGTATGATGTATTATTATCTAATACGACATCTTTTTGTCCTTATCAAGATATTGTGAAGACCATCACAATCAACGATGATATAAATATCAACGCGATAGAGGATCAAATCTTATGCTTGGACGATACGGTTTTCTTAACGGCAACATCAGATAATATTGGAGTAGAATTCGTCTGGTGTAATTTGGCTGGAGATACCATTGCCATAGGACCGGATTATAACCAAGTGGTTACTGAGGAATTCGAAGTAGTTGTGAAAGCGGAAGATCCTAATGGGTGTACCGATATGGATACGATAAAAGTGGGTCCTTTTGTTTTTAATGTTGAACCGGATGTGCCGGATATCTTTTGTGCAGGAGAAGATACAGAAGTTTCGATTTTTGTAAATGGTACGCAGGATGGTTTCTCTTTCAATTGGGGACCAGAGGATTGTGTGGTGAGCGATGGCGATACGGGGAATCCGATTTTACTGACGGATGAAGCAAAAACCTATATTGTCACTATTACGTATGATGAATTGGGCTGTGTAATTACTGAAGAATTTGTAGTGGATGTCACAAGCTTCGAAGTTGCATTGGATGCCTTGGATGAAAATGGAATCAATACAGATACGATCAATAAAGAAGAAGAAGCTCTAATCTTTGTAGTGGAACCAATGGAGGATTATAGCTATGAATGGAGTACGGGCGAAGTAAATACTACTGGTGAAATTACAGTTAGTCCTGAAGAGACGACTACCTATTCTGTTACGGTTACCGATGGAATGGGCTGTACGGCGACTGCTATGATTACTATTTTTGTAAGACAACCTGTTTGTGACGAGACGGATGTTTTCCTGCCGTCGGCATTCTCTCCAAATGGAGATGACGTGAATGATGTGCTCTATTTGAGAAGTAACTTTATTGATGCGATGCAAATTTTAATTTATAATCGATGGGGAGAGGAGGTCTTTTCCTCAACGGATCAGAGTCTTGGTTGGGATGGAACATTTAATGGAGAACCCTTGGCACCTGATGTATACGCATATACACTTCAAGTAATTTGTATCAATCAGGCAGAGTATAGCGTGCGAGGAAATGTTACGTTACTCAGATAAAAGATATTCCACAATACATGTGGTGAAAATTTTATGAATGATGCGATATAGAAACGGCTGTTGATACGATTAATAACTGCTTAAGCAGTAGACAGAAACTCTTTTTGAAATTTGTAATTGGCTTTCGACAAGTCAATAGCAGCTTTGGAAACAAAAAAAGAAGATGAGGTGTGTTTTCAACACGTTGTATAGGAATGTCTCTATTTGATTACACAATTGATATTGCTCAGACTTAGTGCCCTTCTTCTAATTCTGGTGTTTTTTGTTATGCGTATTAGCCGAGAAGAGAAACAAATTTCTTTAAACTTACTCAATTATTTTGTGTTTTGAAGATATTCGGTACAGGATTTGATTGATATAAATAACAATCTAGCACCGATCATGAAATTAGTGCTATTTTTGCAATGAAAGCTCCCTGAATTGAAACGTATTTTTGAAATATCATTCCTATTCTGCACTTTTTTAATCCTGGCTTCTTGTCAATCGAATACCCCATCAGGAAATGAAATTGTATTCGTGGATGTTATCGGCAGGTATGAGGGGGAATGCGCAGATTATACAGCTTCGACTTCTGAATTGATGAATCGTGAAGAGGCAACCTTGTCGGTATTTGCAGCCAGCATTAACGATGCGGGAATAACAACCAGTTGTGATCGTATTTCAGATCAAAATATCCCCTTGAAATCGGCTTCAGCATCAGAAATTATTTTTGAGAAGACAGTAGATTCTATCACGATTCATATGCGTTATATTGCAGTTTCCGATAGTATTGTAGTTTTACAAACAACCAGTGGTCAAAGCGACAATCTGATTTTTACAGGCAAAAGAAATTAAACAAAAAAACGACCTGTAAAAACAGATCGCCTCTTCTTTATTTGTTCATGATTTTAGAAGATCGCAATCTTCATTGTCTTATGATTCCTCTGACCAGCAATGTTCAATAAATAGATGCCGCTTGGGAAAGAAGTTGAATCTATTAATTTGGTTCTGTTCGCCTCCAAACTCCACTTCGATATTGTCTCTCCTGTAAGTGAAAGCAGCTGAAAGTGAAATGCTTCCGCTTCGTTGTTTTCTGTGATTAATGAATTCATCGATTGGTAGACATTCACATTTTGGAAAAAGTCCTCCTTCGTGCTAGTCTCACAAATATCGTTTAGAACCAAGGTTTCAATGACACAATCTTCTTCCGCTTCAGTGTCATTGATGGCGATTACATATTCAGTACCTAAGTCAAAAGGACCAACAATTATCGGCAGTTGATCATAGGACTCTATGAATACCAGGTTGTCATTAATGAAGAATTCCAAAGAATCTGCATTTTCGCCATGTTCTACCGTTACTTCAAGAAAGTAGGTGCCAAGTTCCTCGGAACAATCTACGATGTCAAAACTTTCATTTTCAATGGGGCATTCTTCTTCAGAGCAATCCAACTCTATAAACTGTGATGCACTACAATCGGTATTTTCAAAATCCTCAATAGAAAGTGTGAAAATTGTTGCAGGTAGAAAAATTTCTAATTCAACTGGTAAATCACTATAAAACCATGAACCTTCCTGGATGAACCCGTTTAAAGCCAAGGTGAATTGATCTGAAGTTACATTTTCAAAATTAAAACCTATCGTTATTGAAGAAATTGATGATGAATCAATACATTCAAAGTCGATCACCTCAATATCCGAAATTCTACAATCTGGTAAACAACATACAGGTTCTTCCAATGCAAAAAAGGAGTTACACCCTTCCATAATTTGGTCACTCACCAGGAATTCATAGATGGTTTCGCAGTCTCCCTCCAGAGGACCTACGGTATAGAATTCTTCTCCATAAGCAAAAGTGCCATAGGTAACTCCATTCCCAGTAATGGTAACGCTATCCGAGACTTCACCAATAAAATCAAATTCGACGTCTACGAAGAATATATTTTCTTCACACTCCTGAGCCTCTGCAAATACATCAAAAATCAAACAGGGGTCAGGTTCGCATTGTACAAGAAATGATCCCGAAATCAGACACTCAGGATCCGAGGCATCATTGATTGAAATAGCGTATTCGCCATCGGCTAATAATGGAATTTCAATCTCAAAAGTAAAATCGCCATATGGAAACGGACCATAGGATGTCCCAGCAATTTGAACAAAGTAGAATGCACCCAGCATTGAACCGTTATTCTCAAATTCTCCAAAGACTTGTATGGACTCTTGCCCGCATTCAGAAGTAGCTTCAAGCGAAATGAAGTTACATTCCGGAAGACAACAAATCGGCTCTGAGAAATTAAAGAAATCTGAACACCCCTCTGTAAAGTTGTCTTCAACGATTAGGACAGGCGGAGTGTCACAATTGCTTGGAATTGGGCCAACCGTATACATATTTAGTCCATATTCAAAAGTTCCGTAATGAACATCATCGACCAATACATCGAATGTGCCACCTTCTAAATCTTCGCCTTCAAACTCCAGATCTATAAAATATTCTCCTTCCTCGCACATATATGCTTCTCCAAAAAGATTGAACAATTGGCACTGAATTTCACAATCATTTACAATTCCAGTGTAAGCCAGGCTAAAGCAGAAAAAATTCTCTGTATCCGCAACTAATATATCTACATCGTCATCGGAAAGAGATATAGGGCCTGCTGTTACGGGAAGATCTGAATATGCAAAAACACCGAGGAAAGTATTTTCCCCTTCATTTGTATAAGCCATTTGGAAACTATCATTTGTGGCCACATGATCAAAATTGATAATCACAAAATAGGTAGAATCGTCGACTGAACAATCTACGATTTCTGTGGTAATATCTGTCATGCCGCAAATGCATGGATTCAAGAATGAGTACGTATTACAACAATCGGCAAAGTCATTGTCACAGACCGTAAACGTGTTTAATCCCTGCTCCACCGATATGATGTTATCGATAGTAAGTGGCAGTTCTTCATATTCGAAGGTGCCCAAATCCTCGCCATTCACAGAAACTGAAATTCCATTTTCCCCTTCAAAATTAGATTCCAAATCAAAACTGATGCTATAGTTATTGTTGTTTTCACATTCGCTGGTTTCAAAATCTACTATTGCGAGTTCGCATACTTCGTCACAACAAACCGGACCCAATTCTCCGAAAGTAGCACATGTAGGATCGTCTACATCCCGAATGATAAATTCAAAATCAATTTCACAGTTTCCTGCTAATCCATCAATTGTAACTGGAAGATTTTCATATTGAAATGTACCATAATTATTTCCATTCCCCAGGATTTGAAAACCGTTGGCACCTGTACCAGAGTGAGAAAAGTTGATTTCTACAGAAAATCTGTCTTGTTCATCGCATACACTTTCCTCTATTGATATATTCTCAATGGTGCATTGAGCATGAGAAAATGCAGCAAAAAGAAATAGAAAAAATACAGTAAAAAGTAATTGTTTATGCATATGATGGTGCTTCATGATTTAAGTCTTTTGTGCTGGTTATTAGGAATTTATATATTTTGACTCTACTTATGTGGTGCAAAATAAGTAAAATATGTGGGCGGAGACATTATTAAGACAATAAGAATGTTAAAAGTGCTGCTGGTTTGTTACCTTTATCACACTAAATAAGCCTTTCTATGAAAAAGAATTTGTTTGTTCTTCTTTGTGTAATTGTAATGAGCTCAGGTATTAATGCTCAAATCTTTTGTCCTGCGGATATTACAGTGAGTTGTTTGTCGGACCTCACGCCCGATGAGTGCGGTATGGCCACCGTGGTTTCTGGAAATTATCATCCTTCGATGGTGAAATTTATTGATCAAAATGAGACCAATGCTTGTAATGAGGGACAAGTCTTTCGAAGGTTTTATCTGGACATAGATTACAGCAATACGTATACGGAGAATGAACCATCGTGCATTCAGACCATCACACAAGTTTACAATAACTTGCCTTTGAATATTCAATTTCCACAAGAACGAGAGTATACTTGTCTGGATGAAATACCTGTGGAATCGCCTACATGGTTGTACCATCCATGTGATTTAGTAGGGTATACCTACGAAGATGAAATTTTTGAGTTTGAACAAGAGGCTTGTTTGAAAATCGTGAGAACATATCGTGTAATCAATTGGTGTATTTATGACAACGATCAGAATGAAGGTATATATGAAGGCATTCAGATCATTAAGATCGTTGATGATGTGGCACCGGAAATAGAGAATTGTGAAGATCAATTTTTTGATGCTGGTCCAAACTGTGAAACAGAAGTTACACTAACAAATTCAGCAAGTGATATCGGAGACTGTCCCTCAGGAATGTTGACTTGGCGAGTTTCCGTGGATTTATGGAGTGATGGTACTCGTGATCTGTTTTTTGGACCAAATGAAAATCCTCCATTTCGGTTGGATCCGGTAGAAAATGGTGCAACGGTAGAGGTTGTGATTCCCGAGCTATTAAGTGTTTCGAAGCACAAGGTGGATTGGAAGGTAACCGATGGATGTGGAAATGTTCGTTCCTGTTCCACTCAGTTTTTTGTAGAAGATAATAAGCCACCCACTCCATATTGCATCAATTTTACGGGCGCAACACTAAACGCAGAACATGATGGACAATTGATTATACCTGCATCATTTTTTAGTCTTGATGCCTTGGATAATTGTTCAGCAAAAGAAGACATTACCCTCTCTTTCAGTGAAAATATAGAGGATACAGAACGAATCATTGACTGTAGTAATGCCGGATTACGGTTTTTCAGAATATACTATACCGATGAAGCGGGAAATCAGGATTTTTGTGAGGTATTTATATTAATATTTGATAATGGTACTTGTTTTATGAAATATGCTCCAGAGGGAATTGTAACCAAACCTGATGGAACTCCAATCGCTGGTGCCAGCGCATATTTGATGGAAGGAGAAGAAGTAATCGCACTAAAAGAAAGCGATGAAGGAGGATATTTCAATTTTGGGGATCAGGATTTGATGGAAGTATACGAAGCAACGGTGAAAAGCGATAACGGAGAAAATGCTTCTGTGGATATTGATGATTTTATTGTAATGCGATCTGCACTTCTTGGGTTGGAGCAATTGGACTTTTATCAATCAATTGCCGCCGATGTGGACCACAACCATAGGTTTGATTTGGATGATCTTTATGCATTTAGAGATATATTGTTGGGCAAATCAAGTATTGATGAAGAACATTTGTGGACCTTCATTCCTCAGATGTATACACCTGTCAAAAATAATGATTTGAACGTATCTCAAAGCATTCCTTATATTTCATACGGTGAAGGATTTAATTTCTATGGTGTACGTACTGGAGATCTGACTGGATCCGCTATACACTCGGATAATGAAATTATAGAAAACGAAGAAGTTATCAATTTGACTTTGGAATTAAACGATTCAGGATTTGTAGTCATCTCAAATGAAGATATTACAACCGATGCCATGCAATTTGATCTAATTGTAAATTCAATTGATACAGAAGGAGACTTGGTTCAATCGAAAATTATAGAAAAAGAGAATGGAGTCCACTATTTGAATCTACAATCTTTCAATGAAATTGCTAAGAATGAAACCTTGTTCCGGGCAAATGTCAGTTTAGAAAAAGACATTCATGTCGATGAGTTGATCGAGAACGCCAAAATCTACTTGAAAGGTTCTGTGAATTCTGCGAATGTGTCCTGGAATATTGTAGATAGAAGAGAGGAGAAGTTTGAGACATCTTCTGCTTTCGAATTGCAAGTTTATCCTCTTCCCGTGCAAGATCAATTGACCATCGAAGGACGTAATATCACCCAAGTGGAGCTGTTTGGACTAACAGGTGAACGCATTCAATTGAATACAAGAGTTGGCTCTGAGCAAACTGTAATCACAAATTTGGGAACACTGCCCTCAGGAGTTTATTTGCTAAAGGTTACGGCAAACGGTGAAGAGCAGATTACGAAAGTTGTGAAATAGAAAAGAATCATTCACTGCATTACTTTCCGCCTGGAATGGAAGGCCGCACTTCTATCTTACTCGGCAAGGTTCTCGGATTAATTTTTAAAAGATCTGAAACCATTTGCCCGAGGTCTTCGGGTTGAATTTTCCACGCATCCGCCTCTGATGGAGTGTGTCCATTAAAATAGGTCGATACAGAGCCTGGCATGATCGTCGTTACTTTGATGCCTTGATTTCGTACATCAAGCATCACTGATTGTGTAAATCCTACCAATCCGAATTTACTGGCATTGTATGCAGAGCCTCTTGCGAAAAAGTTGGTTCCTGCCAAACTTGCAATGGTAATGATGTATCCCCGGGATTGTTTTAGAGCATTCAAACTGGTTTTTATACTATAAAATACACCGGTAAGATTGATGTCTATGGTTTCATTCCACTGTTCAGGAGTCATATTTTCTATCGATGCAAAATGTCCAACTCCGGCATTAGCCACCAAAACATCCAGGCTGCCAAATCGATCAATCACTGAGGCAACACATCTTTCCTGGCTACTCAAATCTCGCACATCACATTCTATTCCAATCACCTTTTCGCCAAATTCAGTGTTTAGGTCATTAGCGATTTCAGATGCGGAGTTTTGTGTTCGGCCAGTGATAGCCACATTATAGCCATCTGTTAATAATGATCTTGCTATTCCTAATCCAATTCCCTTGGTACCTCCAGTGATTAATGCCGTTTTGTTCATTTTCTATGTTTTATTAGTCTATATAAACCTTTAAACCCATAAGAAGTTTAATGCATGGACATTTGGTGCACATTCGTTACTGATGTTTCAATTCGAAATTGAATATTTTACTATTTTACCACTAACAATAACTTGAACCATGTTA
>JBCCVV010000148.1:0-16739 GCA_039194925.1 Bacteroidota bacterium | reverse complement strand
TTCAATAAAATAACAAGGATATGGAGAAGATTATATTGTTAAGTTTATGTATTATGAGTTTCTAATTAAATGATTCCTAAGATCACAACTCATGAAACTTACAACTATACTTCTACTATTATTCAGTCTTAATCTTTTGATTGCTCAGGAAAATCCGAACCCACTTCCCAGACATTTGACGACTTACGAAAAGAAAATAATGGAATTGGGACTTTACCAACCACCCCTAAAACAATCCAGAAATAATACTGAACCTCCTGATTTCTCAACCCGTACCATAGGGGAATGGGAAGAGTTGCAATCCATAGTGGTTACATGGGATGCTTTTTATTCTGTTTTAAGAGAAATTGTACGGTATTCAAAAGATGAAGTGGAAGTTATAAATGTATGCCAGGATTCAGCTGCAATAAAGGAATATTTGACCGAAAATGGTATCGATATGGAAAACCTGACCTTTATTCAAGCTCCATTTAATACAGTTTGGGTAAGAGACTATGGGCCGAATCCTGTATACCAGAATGATGTAGATTCATTGCTGTTTATTGATTGGATTTACAACAGGCCGAGACCGTCTGATGATACCATCCCGGATGTAATAAGTGAATATATCGGTGCGCCTCAATACGCTACTACCAAAGAACCTCACGATTTGGTACATACCGGAGGTAATTTTATGTCGGACGGATTGGGTATGGGCCTTTCATCGCAATTAATTTTGGAAGAAAACGACGAATCAAATCCATTTGGAACGTCCAATCATTCCGAGGAGGATATTGATGAAATTATGTCGGACTTTATGGGGATTGAAGAATATCCAAAAATGCAATCATTGTTGTACGATGGAATCAATCACATTGATATGCACATGAAGTTGCTGGATGAACAAACACTGTTGGTAGGAGAATTTCCCGAAGGAGTCGCAGATGGACCAAGAATTGAAGAAAATATTCAATTTCTTCGAGATAATTTCAAAACATATTGGGGGACAGATTTGAAGATCGAACGGATCTTACAACCTCCTTGTGGAAATGGCCTGTATCCTCCTCAATGTTCTAATCCCTATGAATACAGGACTTATACCAATGCTTTATTTGTGAATAAAACCATTCTGGTGCCTATCTACAATACAGTGACGGACGAAGAAGCCCTTGTAAGGTGGCAGGAATTGATGCCAGGCTATAAAATTCGAGGTATAGATTGTCGGCAAATCATCAATTGGGGCGGTGCAATTCACTGCGTAACCAAAGAGATAGGAGTTCATGATCCATTGTGGATAGCTCATCGAGGATTGGATGATTTACTTGCTGAAAATAACACAAACGATTATCAAATAGAAGCTAAAATCAAGCATCGTAGTGGAATTACTTCTGCCAATCTGTATTGGACAACGGACCTGAGTCTTGGATATCAATCAATTCCCATGCAATTGGCAGATGAGGATTTTGATATTTGGAATGCGAGTATTCCTATTCAGGTTGAAGGCGGACAGATATATTATTACATCCAAGCAACTGCCTCTTCCGGAAAAAGTATTGTACGACCGCTTCCTGCACCAGAGGGATATTTTGCGTTTACGGTGGAATCTCCAATGACCGATGTGCATGACATACAAGACGATGGGATTCGAAACATACGCCTCTTTCCCAACCCTGCAAAAGGTCAGTCAATGGTGCAAATAGAATCTGATCATGCCTTGCAATTAGAAATATCCATTACAGGAATTCTGGGAGAAAAATTGGCTCTTGTATTTGATGGTAAAATCAGTGTAGGAAAGAATGAAATTGCCCTGCAAACTGATCAATTGGCATCGGGAACCTACTTTATTCAACTTAAGACTAAGGACAGCGTACAAATAAAGAAATTGATCGTGCAATAGAACAGGTGTTTAAATAATAGATGCGTAATTGATATTGTTCCAAAAGTTAGATTGATCGCCTCTATGGTGGTAATTTATTTGATTGATAAAACTGTGGATGGAAGAGCACTATTTCAAGATGTTAATAAGATTATTCTAAAATAATCTGTTCAATCTTCTTAAATCTTTTCAATCTTGAGCCAAACTTGTTTTCTTTGTCTGAGATATTCGATCTATGCAAATAAAGTCTATTCAACTTACCAATTTTAATAATTATGCTGATGTTCGGGCCGATTTTCATCCTCAGGTCAATGCACTTACAGGCAAAAACGGCATGGGCAAAACGAATATGTTGGATGCCGTGTATTACCTTTGCATCGGCAAGAGCTATTTCTCATCAGGAGATAAGTATGTTTTAAAAAAGGGAGAAAGCTTTTTCAGATGTTTTGGTACATTTTCCAATAGCTCGGGAATCGAAGAAGTAGAGATTAAGGTGACACCGGGCAAAAAGAAAGAGATTATTTTGTCGGGTAAAAAAAGAACTCGCCTATCTGATCACATTGGCAAGTTTCCGTGTGTGATTATCGCCCCAATTGATATTCAGCTTATGTTGGAGGGGAGTGAGGAGAGACGGAAGCTTCTGGACAATACAATAATGCAATACGATCGTGCCTATGTCGATGCGATATTGGCTTACAATCGATTGTTGAAACAGCGCAATGCTACTTTAAAAATGTTTGCGGAGAAGCATTATTATGATCAAACCTTACTGGATTCTATTTCTGCCGGGATGTACAGTCCTGCTCAGATGATTTATACAATGAGGAATACGTTGATCGATCAGTTGTCACCTCTTTTTGAAAAATATTATAAGATTATTTCAGAAGAGAATGAAGCGTGCAGTATTGGTTATTCGTCACACTTGGAAAGCGATACACTGGAAAATCTTTTCGTTGCTGATTTGGAAAAAGATAAGATACTTACACGAACTTCATCGGGAATTCATAAGGATGATATTGCGTTGAAGATGAACGGGCAGAATTTGAAGAACTTTGCATCGCAAGGACAGTTGAAATCAGTGATCATTGCCTTGAAATTGGCACAATATGAAATTTTAAGTACGAAAAGTGATTCGTTGCCCATTTTGATCTTAGACGATATCTTTGATAAATTGGATCGAAATAGGGTGGAGCACTTGTTGTCGATTGTAGCATCTGATGATTTGGGGCAAGTTTTTATTAGTGACACCAATACGGATCGAGTTCCGGATTTGTTGACGAAATTAAATGTTGAACATTCTACATACCTGGTTAATGGAGGACAATTGGAAGAAATACGTAGTTAAACATAATGATAGAAATATCCGCGAAGTCCTTGGAGATATGATTGACAGCAATAAAAAACTCCAAAAGGGATATTCAACGGTACGAATCAAGGAAGCCTGGAAAAAAGAGATGGGCGAGATCATCTGTTCATATACCCAAAGACTCTATTTTAAAAGTGGGGTGCTTACAGTTTACCTGACTTCTGCTCCATTGCGCAACGAATTAAGCATGTCAAAGGAGAAGGTAATCGAATTGTTGAACAAAGCATGTGGAGAGCTGCTTATAACTTCGGTTGTTTTTAGATGATAAGACCGTTTTCAATGGTTACTTGACTTAAATAAAATACGTCAGAAAAAAATATATTAACTAAAGAAAGAAAAGTAAAGTCGATTTAGCGTTTCAAGCGATTCAGCAATTCAGCACAAAAAGATGGATAAAGAACTAAGAGAAAAAATAATAGAGCTATTCGAATACAGACAATTACCTGCTCTGATTCGTTTCGGGGGAAATGATTGGGATCAAGAATACTACGAAAAATTGATCACCTTGCAATTTCAGATTTATAAGTTGGATCACGAATTGGAGAGCCATTGGGAGGTCGAGCTTACCACGATTGACAAAAGGTGGGAGAAGATCTATGAAGCCTTACGGGCTTTGAATATTCCCCAAAAAGTGCATGATCGATATTGCAGACATATCTATAAGTATCAAAAACACGAGTTGGATATTCGAAATATGAAGTTGCCAACACGATTGTCAATGGAGTATTTCTACTTCTACAAATCGTGTGATGTCAAATTACTGCGTAAGATTATCTATAAAAACAATCCACTCCTTGCTAAAGTCATTAAGGAATCCCAATGGAGGCTCTTTGATTTAGTGACGGAAGTTAATGATGATATTGCTGATTTACAAGAGGATGTAACTACCATCAATGGGAATCGATTTTTAATCAGCTTGAAGCAATTGGGGAAAGAGGCTACAGAACAAACATTTGGCGATTTTCTGGATGAAATAGCTGAGAGAAATGATCAAGAAAAGATTTCTTTTGAGACCATCGATCTAAATGAATGGACGAGTATTCAAGTAGAAGAAACAAAGGAACTCATGAAGGCGCAGATAAAGGCTTTTGATTCTCTGAAGGTGGGAATGGAAATTATGTGAAATAGTGAGGAAAGGGTAAGGGGGCCAAGAATTTAACTACAAGGAAGGAGCACAAAGGCCACCAAGAATTGAAATCATTCTCTTCATGATCTTAGTGCTCCTTGAGTTTTTTACTTGCCATTCAATGCCCAATCGTATTCCTTGAATTTTACTACTGCTCCGGGTTTTACAGTTGTATTGGCATAGCGTAATACAAAAGAAGCGATATCGCCAAAGTCCACTTTATACCATTCAAAGATTTTAGAAACTTCAATTTCGTTTTTACTTAAGGTATTGAAAGAAGCGTTATTTATAAATTTCTTAGTCTGTGATTCTAACTGGGCATTTAATTTTGAATCAACATAGGCATCATTCAATAACGGTGGGCAAGATTTCGCTGCGCAATTCACCGCAAAATGAATTCGGGGCTCATTGAATTTAGGCCGGATGATGTCGTTCTCTATATTGTTAAGCGATAAGCTCTTTCCATCAATATTGATCCATTTTACATCCCATGGCTTTCCCCCATGCAGATCGGTGATGCTTTTTACAGGATAATTGTCCAGAATCAATTTTAAAGTGTACGCATTATATGCATTGATCCAATATGCCAATTCTTGTTCACTGCTCCAGGTCGTGGCAGGAGGCATTCCTTCCAACAATTTAAGATAACTGTCCAATTGTGCCTCATCACCTTTCAAAGCAGCATAGTTTACCACACCGCTTGGAGAAACATGGGTCTTCAAGAGTTTCGCAAACGAAGTGTGCTTCGGGAATCCTAAAATCTTATCCACTTTTGCGGGTTTGCTGGGTTTGCTGTTTTCAACTTCCTCTTCTTCATTTTTTTCGTTTTCAGGCTCTTTAACAGTGGGTTCAGAAGTGGAATCATTCTCATTTTCTTCTTGAACTGCTGCTTCGCCGTCGGTATCTTCCATCCCCATTTCAATCTGAATTCCTTTATCCACTTGGGCTTTCGGTTTTTTTACTTCCGTTTTTTGTTTTGGCTTTTTAACTTCCTTGACTTCTCTGGTTGGTTTTTCTTCTTTTCCATTTTTAGCGCTGGTAGAAATGGCAACTTCTGTGACCTCTTGTGAAGCATCATCTTGAGAAACCGCATCTGTAATTTGTTCGTTTACAACGGTATCATCTGTGGCAGGAGCGTTGGTTTTTACCTCTGATTTACATGCCGAAGCGATCAGAAGAAAGGCTACTAATATGTGAAACGACCATTTGTTATTCATAACTATCGATTTAATCTTTCCTAACTTTTGTGTTGATTTTGAATGTAGGTATAACATGATCTTATAGTTTATTTGTTGTGAAATACGTATTCATTTGTTATCAAGACGACTATTCCCAGTCGAATACATAATCCAATCGCAAGGAATACGTGATTGGTGCTTCCAATATTGCAGGACGGACCGTATACTCGATATTTGTTAAATTGCTGATAAGAAAGGAGAGCTTCGCACTTTGGTATTGATACGAACATCGGGCATCCAATCGGGTATATCCCATGTTATTTGCCTCTCGATATGCCTTGACGCCCAATATATCCGGATTTTCCAGAAAATCTTCAAAATCTCTTCCCTCGAGTACAGCATCAATATTGATCATGTGGCTGGTGTAATTTACCGCAAAACCCAAGGCGAAATTCTTATAGGTGGCCTGAAGGTCCATCTTTGCATTGTGTTGAGATCGATACTTTAACACATTGACACCTTCGGAAAGGCTGTTTTGCAGGCTGTCGTTATTTTCAAAATTGGTGTATTTTGGATCGATATAGGTGTAGCCACCAAAGCCATTTATTTCTACAGGCCCAATATTGGCGGTTGCAAAAAGACTGACCTCAAATCCGTTAATTTCAGTATTGCCAATATTCTGTGACGTAAAAGATGCTCCGGTAAAATCAAACCCAAAGGTGAACTCCATCATGTCCTTGTATTGACTTGTAAAAACGGATGCATCCAAAAATCCTTTCAGCCCGGCAAGTTTAAACCCTTGTTTGACTCCAATTTCTGCGGTCCAGCCCGATTCTGGGACCAGATCTGGATTGGATCGAATCTGAAATATTCCAAACGTTGTGGTGATGAAACGCTCGGTGATGGTTGGGAATCGAAACCCTTGGCCCCATGATGCTCGAATGGAACTGAATGGCATATACTCGTAGCTGGCTCCTAAACGGGCAATCCATTTTCCTGCATCTATTTTTCCACCCGGAACTTCGATGTCATTGAAAAACTCCGGTGTATTCTGTTCATTGTATTCGTAACGGACTCCTCCCGAAAGATTCAATTTGTCAAACACCTTTTTTTCCAATTGTGCGTAGTAGGCATACATCTGGCTGTTGAATGTAGTGTCCCCAAACAATTCAGCATCGGTATTGGATGTGGTGGCAATGAGGCCTGTTGTGAGTAGGGTATTGATCGATTCAAAATTACGCTGAAACTGATATTCACCGAAATAGGTGTTGGATTGATTCGATTGATTGCCGCTATTTTCATTGTTGATGTGATGAAATCTTGTATTCAGACGATGTGTATTTCCATAACCATCCTCCAATACCAAAGACGGATCGATAAAATATCGAAAGATCTCACTTACAGATTCGCCATCCGGAATTGGATTATGTGCTCGGCTGTCGCCAAATTCCCATATGAAAAAATCGCCATCATTACCCTGATTAATCATGGTATTTAATCCAACGAATGCCTTGTCTGACAATCTATATTTAAGTTTCATTGTACCCCGGTATCGATCATCATATGTCGCTCGATTAAAACTTTCTTCCCGATAATGAAATATCGATCCGACAAAATCCAAATTGTCGAATTTTTGCTTATGTACAAGACTTAAAACGTATTCGTATCGGGCCGTATCGCCCCACCATTTTTTTTCGGGATCTGCTGGATCGCCAAATTGTCGATAGGTGGCCGATACCTTGGTTTGGGGCACCGAAGTTGGTGTTCCCGTTCGAATATTGATGATGCCATTCAAAGCCGCGGAACCGTACAAAGCCGAAGATGCACCTTTTACAATTTCTACCTGATCGATATTCTCTACCGGCATATCTCCCCAATTGGGGAAACCCGCATCGGTCTGTAGGGCTGGCATATCATCAATGAGGAGCATTACCCGGGATCCCGCACCATATGAATATCCACTTCCTCCCCGAATATTGGCCTGACCATCGATCAATTGTACACCGGACACCTTATCCAGTGCTTCATCAATCGTAATGGAGTTGGAATTGGCAATTAATTCGGGTTGTAGCACTTCTACAGAGACCGTAGATTCACTCAACCTTTTTTCGTATTTGGAAGCGGTAACCGTCATAGTTTCAAGCAAGAGCATGCTTTCTAACAATACAAATTCGGGAATGTCTTCAGTGCTTCCCACAATCATTTCATTTTCGGCATAACCCAAATAGTTGATGAGTAAAGTGTCGGGGAATGAGCTGATATTCAACGTAATATATCCATTTTCATCACTGATTCCATTGCCATTGTTGGATTGTAACGTAGCACCAATTAGAGGCTCATTGGTGGAAAGATCTAGAATTTGAATTTGATTGGTTTGGGCGTGCAAGAGTCCTGTGAAAAAAAATGAAAGAAACAATGCGATCCTCATGCGATTCTAAATTTTGAGCAAAATAGTAAGATTTGAAAGATTGTTAATTGTGGAGCTGGAAAAGATTGAAAATTGATTCATTTGGTTGACAAGTACGGCATTTTCTCATTCACCACGAAGGACACTATAGATGCACTAAGATTTCACGAAGTTAGCCATTCTATACTCCGCGAAACTCGGCGACTTCTTGGTGCTTCTCGGTGTAACTCCCTTTCTTATCCAAGGATCTTTTCCAATTGCTTCAGCGTAGCTCGAATATCTTTTGGGGGCTCAAATTCTAGTTCCAATTGGTTGTTGGTAACCGGATGTGGTAAAATTAATCGGTGGGAGTGCAAAGGTTGACGCGTCAATAACGGCCGTTCTTCTTCGTCTTTTTTCATTCTAAACTTCCGACCCTTTATTTCCGATAAGAAAAATTCGGTGCGATTTCCGTACAATGAATCGACCATTAACGGATGCCCAATATGCGATAGATGGACCCGGATCTGGTGTAATCTACCGGTATGAATTCGAACTTTCAGATGAGAAAATTTTACGAAGTCTTGCAGCACCTCATAACTCGTCGTAGACTGTTTTCCTCTTGGGTGTACGAGCATCTTTCCGCGGGTAGTCATTGATTCTGCAAGCGGTTGTTCAATGGTCCCCTCATTTTCTCTGGGTACACCATCCACTATGGCGAGATAATATTTTTCGGGAATTCTAGCTTCAAACGACTGTGATAGCAGCTTATGAACCTCTTTATTTTTGGCGAATAAAAGCCCTCCACTTGTATATTTATCCAGGCGATGAACCGTGTACAATTCTTCCCGATCCCGAGCCAACATATCGTATAAGTTGGGTATATCTTTTCGAAATCGATCCGGAATAGTCAAAAGCCCTGCGGCTTTGTTTACCGCCAAAAAATGTTCGTCTTCAAATACAATTTCTGGTTTTCGCTTCATCTCTTTCACTTGATCAGGCTAGAAAATTCTTTTTTCTTTTTTACAAAATAATCCCAAACAATGGATTTACTATGTTTTGTTCGTTCAATCGGTGTGTCAATTCTGTGCTTGGCAATCAGCTTTTGATAATGCTCTTTTTTTCTACCTAGCTTTCCAAAGGACAGAAAAAACGTCCAATGCGCTTTTACGATTGCTGAAATACTGGAAAATTGGCCATCCATGAGAAACTTCAACCCCGCGACTCCATCAAGAATCAATCGAAGTGGCAGTTTCCAAAGCAATTTTCCGGTACTTTCATTTTTATAAAGGGTGAATAAACTATTTCTAAAATTGAGATATACCTTGCGAGGATTTCCATAGTCCAGCGTACCACCGCCGAGATGATATACTAAAGACTCCGGAACGACTTCGATTTGATATCCTGCTGATCGGGCTCGAATGCAAAAATCTATCTCTTCCATATGGGCGAAATAGTCTTTGTCGAAACCACCGAGCTTTTTGAATACTTCCGTGCGCACTACCATTGCTGCTCCGGTAGCCCAATCAATATTTTCAATGCTATCGTATTGATTTTTATCCTCTTCAACGTGATCAAAAATTCGGCCCCTGCAATAGGGATATCCCAATGCATCGATAAATCCCCCAGAAGCACCGGCATATTCAAAGTGAGATTTTTCTTCGAGACTTAATACTTTGGGCTGTACAATAGCCAGCTTTGGATTTTCTTCCATCCGCTCCAAAATGGGGTCGAGCCAATTGGTTCCAACACTTACATCCGAATTGAGCAGTACCGTATATTCGGCATAGACATACTCCATGCCTCGGTTATATCCCTCCGCAAATCCATGATTTTCAGATAGTTCAACAATGCGAACTTCGGGATGCCAATCTTGTACGTATGCCACTGATTCGTCCGTCGAAGCATTATCGATCACAGTGATGTTAATTGGGTCTTCAGATGAATATAGCACTTGTGGAAGGTACGATTCCAGCAACTCTTCTCCATTGTAATTTAAAATGGCAATACAAACCTTATCCTTGGTATTGGATGGAATAGGTTCGCTGGAGAAACGGGACAATACAACTTCTTTGTCCTTTTCCAGTTGAGTTTTAAGTGCTTCCAGGGAATCAAATTTTACATCTCCCCGAACTTGATAAAGCAGTTCTGCGCGGATTTCTTTGTCGTAGATGTTGTCGTTGAAATCGAAGAGATTGACTTCAATTTTTAATTCGGGCTCTTTGCCTTCAAGCGTAGGCCTGGTACCGATATACATCATCCCTTTTTTCTTCAGTCCTTCAATGGTACATTGAACACCATAAACTCCTTCTGCAGGTATTAATTTATCCGATTCGTGCACCTTGATATTTGCTGTCGGATAACCCAGTGTTTGTCCAATTTTGTCACCATGAGTTACTTTCCCTTTTAAACTGTACGAATGATTTAGAAACTGATTCGCTTCTTCTACATTGCCTGCTTTTAATGCGTTTCGAATCTTGGTAGAACTGATTGTAATGTCCTCCAATTCTTCCTTTTTTATTTGGATGACCTGAAATCCATTTTCATCTTCATATTCTTTTAGAAGATCAATATTTCCTTCCCGATTGAGTCCATATCGGTGATCATAACCGATTACGATATAGCTTGGTGAAAAAAGGCCCACCAAAAACTTTTCAATGTATTCTCTAGGGTTTTGCTGGGAAAATTCGATAGAAAAAGGGACTACGATCATATTGTCTATTCCAAATCCTTCGCACAACTCTATTTTCTCGTCAAGACTAGAGAGTAATTCTAGCGAATTGTCTTTCGGATAAATTACCTTTCTTGGATGCGGGTCAAATGTAATAATTATGCTCTCTCCGTTAATTTCCCGGGCAAGATGGTTGATCCGTTTTATTATCTTTTGATGCCCGCGATGAACTCCATCAAAGGAACCAATGGTAATAACAGCATTCGTAAAAGAGGGAAGATCGTTGATGTCCCTGAATATTCTCATATATCTAATTCCATTTGAAGGAAGTGCAAAGTTAAATTTTTAGCGAAAAGAAGATTAAATTTCGTGGAGTTTCGCTGAGAAGTCACAAAGAAGCGCTGTGAATCTTTGCGACGTCGTAGTGAAACCATTGTGCTCTCAGTGGTTAATACACGAATACAGAGGTTGAGAAGGTATAAGCTTTTCCAAAGGGTGACGTTATTTATCAGTTCTCGCAAAGCAGTCGTAAAGTATCTTCTATCACCTTTTCAACAAACTCCTTTGGTCGATCGCTAAAGGTATGATGAACTCGATTGGCCAGGATGGCATTAATAGAAATGGCTTCGTGACCGAGCAGTTTGGCCATTCCATAGATGCCAGCAGTTTCCATTTCCAAATTCGTCACGTTAAGGCCATTGGATTCTATGTTGGCAAGATCATCTAAAAAAGTAGCCGATTTGGGGGGGACGATAATGGATCTTCCTTGCGGCCCATAAAATCCAGGTGCTGTTACTGTTATTCCCTGTTTGCCAAGAGGGCTAAATAGATGGATTAGTGCAGAAGAAGCAGTGGTGGAATAGGGGATGACATTTGGTAAATTGGATAAGGCAGATCTTGCTTTTTTGTTCAGTTCCAATTCGTTTTCAGAAGGGATTACATTATAAAAGTGCATCAATCCGTCGATTCCGATGGCCATGTTACTGATCAATACTTCATTCACATCTAGATTAGTGTCCAATGATCCAGAAGTGCCGATTCTTATAAAACGAAGTGGGGTATGATCCGTTTTTTTGGTTCGAGTTTCAAAATCGACGTTGACAAGTGCGTCCAATTCGGTAAGTACGATGTCGATATTGTCCGTACCAATGCCGGTACTTATGACCGTGATTTTATTGTTACCGATCCATCCTGTTACTGTTTTAAATTCTCGTTTGGTGACTTCCACAGTGATTTGATCAAAATGTTGGACAACTTTATCAACCCGTCCCGGGTCGCCTACTGTAATGATATCTTTGGCAATATCACCCGGTTTTAAATTCAAGTGATAGATGGATCCATCTGGATTCAGGATTAACTCGGATTCTGCGATTCTTTGCATCATTGATCAAATGTAGGTATAAATATTAGTAAGAATCTATTATGCATAGAATGAATGATGAATGGAATGATCCACAAAATTCCATTTATGCAATAATTAAGGATTTTCTGACGATGAAATAAAATAAAAGAGTAGTTCTAAACCAGTAGGAAAACGAGTGAAGTACTTTAAAACTGAATACTTCTCCGCTGCAATAATAAATGAAAGCGTTTAAAATATGATAATTTGAGGTTCAATGGTTTGCAAAACAGATCAGTATATATTTTTGGACGATTTCACTAAGAGAACATCCGGGATCAATAATTATATATGATGGGAACAATTAAATCGAAGATTAAAAAAGTTAATTGAAACAAACAGAATGATAAAAAACACAAGGCATATGGATTTGCATAGTTGGATGTTGACATATGTAGGCTAAATCAACATTTTCCATGTACCTCCAACTCATACCTAAAACATAATTCTTTTACTGTATAAAATAGGTATGAAATCTATTTTTCAACTTGACCCAATACCGGTTTAAATTAATATTTGCAATTTTCTTAAGCGTTTTACGGTTTGGTTTAGTTCTCGTAATAAAGGCTACTGAATAGGAGCTTATAACTCCAACCAAAACCCATGGGATAAAAACTGAAGCTAGAATACTTTTTAAGTTTAAATAATAAATATATGAAACATAAATTACTCTTTGTCTTGTTTATTACGCTGGTCATTTTTTCATGTCGGAAAGATGATATTAGTGACGGTCTAATTAACCAACCACCGGAACCAACTGTTTTCTATGAATCAGATATTATTGGAAGAGTGGTGGATGATCATGGTAATCCTATATCCGACGTACAAATTTCTTCAGGCCAGCAGTTTGCTAAATCTGGAATCGATGGATTGTTCAAATTCGAAGGCTTATCAATCGATAAGGTGAATGGAGCATATCTTTCGGCGCAAGCCTTTGGGTATTTTTCGGGAGGATATCGAATCTATACTCGAAATGCGAATGATCGACAAATTGAGATCACTCTAGTTGAAAAAGAATTAAGTGGATACGTCAATTCCACTAAAAGTGAGTCTATCTCTCTGGACAATGGATTGAGCATTGATTTTCCAGCCCAGGGATTTACCTTGGATGGAGAGGATTATTCGGGGTTAGTTGCCATATATGCCTATCATATTGATCCTTCACAAGAAGGGTATTTAGATTTGAGTCCAGGAGATCTTAGTGGTTCGGATGATACAAATACAAGATTTGTTTTGGAATCTTTTGGAATGATCGCTGTAGAAATGGAGGCCGGAGATGGAAGACCGGTACAATTAAAAGAAGGAAGTAAAGCAACAATTCGGGTTCCCGTGGATGCATCTTTACTTGTTCAGGCACCGCAGGAAATTGCATTATGGCATTTTGATGAAGACCGAAATATATGGATGAAGGAAGGTAGTGCAGATTTGATTGATGGCTTTTATGTTGGTGAAGTCTCTCATTTCAGTTGGTGGAATTGTGACGCTTTTGCGGTCGCTGCTGATTTATGTGTTCAGATCGTGGATGCTAGATTTATTGGTTCTTTATCAGGATTTTTT
Source organism: Bacteroidota bacterium (assembly GCA_039194925.1). Lineage (GTDB taxonomy): Bacteria > Bacteroidota > Bacteroidia > Chitinophagales > Saprospiraceae > CAJXUU01. Next base: position 3,201 of record JBCCVV010000148.1, on the reverse strand, counting down.
ATCGAATTATCAACGGATGATCTGGGTGCATCATCTGTGGTGACTGATTCTGATGGATTTGCAAATGGAATTGTTCCGGCGAATGAAATCATCGACATCACCATATATGATGCTTGTGGAAATGAGGTTTACACAGGCTCTATAGGTCCTTTCGAAGGTACCGATAATAAGGAGGTGATCTATTTGACCTTGACGCAGGCGGAGTTGTATTATTTCGCAGGTACCATTACAGATTGTGAGTCCACCGAAACATTGGCCAATTCGATCGTGAGAATTACGATTGAAGGAGTAAAATACTATACAGAGACAACTGAAGATGGATCGTATGCCATTGCAATATTGGCCTGTCAGGAGGAGGGGAGTTCATATAGCGCTGCCGTCTTCAATGTAGAAGAAGGTGTATCGGGCACGGCTGAAGGAGTAATTGCTGCGAATCAAACGAATATATTGGATTTAAACCTTTGTAACGAAGCTCCAATTTTCATTATAGATGGTAATATCATAAACGAAACGGAAGTGTTTGCTCGTAGGAGGCCTACTGAAACAGTTGTGTTTACGGACCCTGAGATAAACACTACTATTCTCGCTTTTGAAGGGTTTACGGTAGGGACTTTTCCTGCTGTAATAACTGCTGCTGGTTATATTTCTATAAATGTAACTGTAGAAATTTCACAATATGATGACGTAGGCGGAATAGTGAAAGGGACCTTTCAAGGAATTAACGAATTAAACTCATCACCTTTTGAAGGCAGCTTTGTGGCAATTGTTGAAGAATAGGCGGATGGACATTCAACAACTTATAAATCAAGTACGAAAGGGCATGCCTTTAGCGCAGAAGGAGATGTTTATGCGATTTTCACCGGAATTGTACAAAGTGGCTTGTAGATATTGCAGCGACGGGCATACTGCGAATGACATTATCCAGGAGTCTTGGATTAAGATTTTTAATAACCTAAGTACCTACAAGGAAGAAGGTAAGTTTGAATCCTGGTGTAAAGTTATTGTTATCAGAACAGCTCTTTCACATCGTCGAAAACTCAAAATTCATGTTGATATTAATGAGTTTGGGTTTGATGACTATTCACTTGATCCTCAGGTGTTAATGGATATGAAGCTCGATGATCTAATGAAGGTGATTGATTCTATTCCTAGGGACTATGGAGACATTTTTAAGTTGTTTGTAATTGAAGGATATTCCCATAAGGAAATTGCAGAATTGTTGGATATTTCTCCTTCAACGAGTCGATGTAAGGTATCGTTGGCTCGAAAAAAACTAAGAAGTATACTTTCTCATAATATAAAATCAATGACCATATGAATTATGATGAAACGGATGATATCATCGCAAAAAAATATTGGAATGCAGAGCCTCATTTTGATGCGGAAGGTGTGTGGAGTGCTTTAGAACCAAGGCTTAGAAAGAAAAAAAGAAGGAGCTTGTTATGGTTATTTATGGGGATCTCATTCATGGTTTTTATGGCATTTTTATTGATTTGGACAAAAAATGTTGAAGCTGGCGGTGATGTTGCAGCCAATAAGATGGCAAAAGATCAATCAAAACAAGAAAAGGTATTGGCTCAATTGGGAAATAATAGCAATGAACCTCAAGAAGTAATATTCACCCAGGAAGAGGAATATTTAAAGGATAAAAGTCTGTACTCTATAGAGGAGCACCCTAATCCAAAGAAATCAACTTCTCTTATTATGAATGTAAACTTAAGTCCAGATTTGTCTCTTAAGTCAAAGATCGATGATGAAGCCCTTGAAGTGGTGCAAAGTATTTCGAAATCTACGGACAACGACTCAGAAATGGAATCTGAATTGAGTACTATTCTTTCCAAAGGTGATAATTTTGATCGGCAACTCAAGGAAGTCTTAGAATCTCAGGAAACTCTATCTATTGAGTATATTCAATCTTTGACGACATCTCTGGAATTTGTGAGATCGCCTTTATTAATGGATGGTGTCATTTCTTTTCGTGAGATGTATCCTTCCAACAAAAAGAACAGATATACCTTTGGAATTTTTGGAGGTTACTTTTTGCATTCCAGATCTTTAGAACATGCCGGGGGAGTGAATTTTGATACCTACAATAGTCGTACTGCCGAAGAAGAAGCGTTAGATGCATTTGATCTAGGCATAAGGATAAATTATGATTTGTCAGACCATTGGGGAATGTTTGGAGGGCTGCGTTATAGCACTGCCTTTGTTGGACGAATGGCGGACTATGTCTATTTGGAGACTATTACGATTCCCGAATATACGGTTCGAATTATACAGACGGATGAAGGGGTCGTTGAAGAAAAAGAAACCCTGATGTATGATGGTTATTATCAACATAGATCCAATAACTATTTACAATCTAAAAGACTTGGATTCCTTGGTGGTGTAGAATATCGTTTAGGGGAGGGTAGGTTGAGTTCCATCCTCAATCTTGGTCTTGAGGTACCCCTATGGACGGATCATTCTGGAATCATCACACATGAAGGTCGTCCTTATAATTTGGCATCTGAATCAATAGACATTCACAACCCTCAAGTATTGGTATATACGGCATTCGGTGTACGGTATGAATTGGTAGACGGAGTGGGACTGCAAGGATCAATAACTGGGTTTTTACCCCTTCAAAATGAATACAATCCATCTTATCAAATTAACAAAAAAAGTACCCTCTTAGGAGCCAATTTAGAAATTCAAATTGGACTTTAAGTCAATCTGGTTTTTAAGCATTTTACAACAAAAAAACTTAAAGAATTATGAGAAATTTATACATACTCCTTTTTATTACAACAGGCCTAAGCCTTTCCGGACAATCCGTGACATTTCAATCCTACATGGAAACAAAACCATGGGTCGAGCAAGTATTGTTGAATAATATGCCGCTGGTACAAAGTATTGACGGAATATTCAATATACCACCCGATGATGTATTGCCTGGAAAAAATATCCTTAAAGTCATTGGAGCTGCACCAACCTCTGCTGATATTACATCCTTAGATTTGCTGACTATACGTAGGATTTTGCTTGAGGTTGAGGGCATGAATCCAACGTCATATTTTCCATCAGATGTAGATAATTCGGGTTATCTAGGGATTACTGATTTAATTTTATTAGTGAAGAAAATATTGGAATTGGATATTGATCCACTGGAATATAAGTTTGTGCATTCTGAAATAGATCTTAACACGATTGATCCATTTG
>JBCCVV010000147.1:0-16756 GCA_039194925.1 Bacteroidota bacterium | reverse complement strand
TGGTAGAATTGATTTTTCCAATCTTCCTATTTTCGAAGAAGATGAATACCAATTGCTTAAGCGTTATTTGGAAAAGAATATAGCCTATCGAACCGGACAAACTGCGGTGAGACAAAAAGCAGTTATTCACAACATTAATCCTTGGATAGGTGCGTTGGGTCAAAATGGAATTCGAAATTTTTCTACTATTGTGGGGCCTGAAAATATCGAATATGATGCTTTCGATGCAGCTTGGGAAGATTCATACATGTGGTTGTACGCAGCATCCTCCGGTTTTCATGATATATTATTTACGGTTACTTCAAGTGAAGAATTTGCCAATCGGCCTTTACGAGCGGTTTTTACCAATTTTTTTGGATCCCGATTTGGAAATTATGATTATGAAAACAATCTTTTGAGGTCTGCTCTTGGCTCCGGCGATGTCTTAAGTTCCTGTTGGGTGGGAGCTCCGCACTGGTATTTTCATCCAATGGCGATGGGGTACTCTCTTGGGCATTCGACAGTTACAACTCAAAACAACGACATCATTTATTCGTCTGGGAATAATGTAAAGAGCATCCATGTGAATCTACTTGGTGATCCGACACTGAAGCTATACCCCATGCAAAAGGTAGAAAATCTTTCAGCTCAGGAACAACCTACATTTGTAGATTTAAATTGGACGGGCACAACAGATGCTACCGGATATTATGTATATCGAAAAAAGGAAGGTGATTTGGAGTTTGAAGTATTAAATGTAGATCCGATTTTAGACCATACGTACATGGATTATTGTCCTGATCCAGATCAAACCTATACCTACATGGTTCGTGGTACCAGTCTGGAAATGACACCTTCCGGAAGTTATAACAATTTGAGTACGGGTGCAATGTATAGCCTATCAACTTCAATTGACCACAGCCCCAAAGCTGCCTTCGAACTTATTTTTGAAGAGGATGACTTATTATTACTGAATCAATCCTTAAATACTGACTCGATTTCAATTTCAGGAATTGAGGAGGTGATTGAGCTGGAAGACAGTCGGTTTCTTTTGAACAATCCAACTAATGGGGATATAATCACGTTACTTGCTTACAACAGGTGCGGGGTAGATTCCACATCTCAGGAAATTATTTTGAGCTCAATAGAAGAAGATCAGCACTCGCTGGATATCTCAGTTTTTCCAAATCCGGTGTATTCTTCTTTGAACATCAAGAGTAATGAACCTATTCTTCGTTGGACGCTCATGAGTTATAATGGTGAATTCATCAAAGATGAAAAAGTTGATTCCACTTCAATTTCGATAGATGTTACAGAAATTGCAGCGGGTGTTTATTTACTTTTTGTTTCCACCACAGAAGGAGAAATTCAAAGAAAGGTATTTATAGATTAAAATCATTTTGATCCCAGGTAAAGAAAAAAACGTTTTTCCTCGGACCACGAATGGTTAGGGCACCGATATACTCAACGTCTTTTTCAAATCCCCATAAGGACCAATTTTCAACTTCTCGTTCATCCCATGTAGTCTTTAACAATTCAGGCTCTTCTTCTGGTGCACAGGAGACTTCGAAACAATCCAACGGAAACGAAAGGCCATCTCCCAGAGCCTTGATAAATGCTTCTTTGCGGGTCCAGCAGTTGAAGAAAAAATTTGCAATCCGATCATCAGGAGCAAAAGAAACTTTTTGTACTTCCGGTGCAGAAAAAAACCGATGTGCAATTTCACGATACTCAATTTTTCGTTCTATATATTCGATGTCAATTCCTAAAATGGTATCCAAGGTAAATCCAATCACTGCCCAATCATGAGAATGGGAGACATTAAATTCAAGGTTCGAATCATGATACGGTTTGCCATTTTTGATATAGCCAATTTCAACCTCACTTGCTTTCATCTTCAAATAGAATCCCAATAATTGTCTTAAGACCCCTCTACATGCAATGTATTTGATCTTGTCTTGAACAAACTTAAATGCATCTGCCCTTTTTCGTTCTTCCTCAGAAAGAATTCTCCAATACTTAATCTGGGTTTGTGTATCAATATCGAGATGTACACTCCATACGTGAATTTGATCGGAATCCAGTGCTAGATTCTCTTTCTGCGTATCCCATTCGGTATTGATCTTGGGTGACATGGAGTGATTAAGTCAAGATTTCATTGAAAGCAGCTGCGAGGCCTTGAACTTCGGGTTCTAAAAACATGGTCTGATGATGACCTTCAACGACGTGGGTATGTAAATTTTCTTCTTTTACAATGTGCAGCCAGTCTTCTACGTGAAAATCCTTACGTTTCATATTCATAAACTCGGTACTCCGAATAAGTGTAATCTTTCCATCGTAAGGTTTCCGTTCGTAGTTATAAAATAGTCTTTCCAGGTGCTTTTCGTGTTTAACCGAGAAATCAACATCTTCCATAGATGGATTCTGTCCTTTCATTTTATAATAAATCTCCTTTCCTCTATGATAAACTGATGTCTGCTTGATTCTATGTTTCATCTTAGCCAATGTCCCTCGATCATCTAAAATTTGATCAATATTCTTTCCGGGAGCAGCATCCACCATGAAAAGATTTCCTATCCGATCACCACCCGACATTAATTGCTGAGCCATTTCAAGACCGACAGCATTGCTAAAACAGGTGGCAAGAATATTATAAGGCCCTTCCGCCTGGACTGATTTGATCTCTTCTATATAATGTCCCGCCATTTCCTCAATACTTGTATACATCGCCTCTTCCCCATTTAGTCCTCTGGGTTGTAAAGCATATATAGGTTGATCTTCATTTAGGTAGGACGCCAACTTATTGTAGAAAAAAACATGCCCGCCTTTTGCATGAAGACAGAACAAAGGTTTTTTCTTTCCTTTTACCCGAAGTGGAACAAGTGATTTCCATTCTACCTTTTCACTGCCTCCTCCAAGATAATTTGCCAATTGCGCTATTGTTGGATATTTTAGGATGATGATTGGTGGCGCATTCACGTCCAATTCGGTCTGTATTTTTTGGAAAAGTCGTACCGCCAAAAGCGATTTTCCTCCAATTTCAAAAAAGTTATCATTTATCCCGATTCCATCTCGTTGAAACAAGTTTTCCCAAATACCCGTTAATGCCAATTCCATCGGATTAGAGGGTTGATCGATGGTATAGTTTTGCGCTCTTTCTAAGGTTTGACCTACTGCTTCACTTTCTTCCTTAATAAATTCTACCGGAATGAGTCTTTCTGTTATTTCAAGGACTGTAGGAGTATGAGATTCTATGATCGAATTCAAAACAGTACTCATATTTTTCCCCAGAGTCTGAACCAAGTCTTCGGATAACTTAATGCCGTCGTAGATAAAGTCAATCGAAAGATGGTCGGCTACTTTGACAACAACGGTCAACGGATACGAAGAAGTAATACCACTTCGGAAATTACTAAACTTCAAATTCCCATGATCAATATCCTTCCATGGAAAATTTTCAACTACAAACACATGATCAAACATTGGCATATAACCTGGCCAATCCGTCCATTTTTGCAATTCGTCCAATGAAGCGAATGCATAATCCTTGGAAGCACCCTGGCTTTTCTGGATTTTTGCAGCCAATTGTGCGGGCATCTCGTCTTCTTCCAATTGCACTCGAACCGGAAGCATATTCGTAAAAAGACCACACATTAATTCAGCATTCTTAAGTCTTGGAGAACGAACCGAAAGGATATTTCCAAAAGCAACATCGTTTGACTTTTCCATTCCGTTCAATACAATCGACCAGGCCATTTGAAGAACAGAGGTAATGGTCAGGTTATTGTTTTTTGCGTACGCATCAATCTTTTCAAAACCCTCTTCATGAAAAGCAAAATTCATAGTCTCAAAACTCGAAGAAGTTGCAACGGAGGAAATTTGTTTGGATACCAACGAAGGGCTTTCAAACCCTTTCATGTACTCATTCCAAAATGATTTTGCTCCATTGGTATCATTTTCTTTTTGATCCCTGAAATATTCTTTTGATGAAGGAATCGCCGCAAGCGGAAGGGTATGCGAAGATAAGTCACTCTTGTAGACCTCGGCCAATTCCCGTATAACATTTGCTGAAGACCAGCCATCCCACAAAAGATGATGACAAGACCAAACCATGAGATGTCGATCATCCGCCAATTGGAAAATTCGAATCCGTGAAATAGTCGCTTTATTGAAATCAAAACCCTGATTTTTATCTTCTATTAAATATTGGACAATCTGGTCTTTCTTTTCTTTATCACTGAAGGAACGCAGATCTACATTTTGCCATTGGTGATCAACCTCCTTATGAATTACCTGAACTGGTGACTTTATTTTTTCCCAATGCACAGATGAACGAAATACATCATGCCTTTTTGCCAGAAAGTCCCAGCTTTTGCGGAGTTTATTTACATCAAGGCTTCCAATTAAATCTACCTTCACATGGATGAATCCCTGATCGTCATTTGCAGAAAGGCTATGAAACAGCAAGGCCACTTGCATAAAACTGAGTGGTAGAATGGCGTCTACTTTTGTCCTCTCTTTAGTATTCATAGCATCTCACTGATTTCTGGACAAGTATAAAAATATTAAATTGAATCGCCGAAACGATTTTGCAAATTCAATTTTTCCACATGCCGATTACAATTGATCAAAGAGCGAATCCAAATCTTCCTCATCCAAATCAACGTCCTGAAAATCAGCTGGGACATAATTATGTGATGTATTAACTTCGTCAATTTCAGAAATGTTTACCAGCTCTTTCTTCAGTACATGGATAAAGTCTTCAAATTCGGACTTATTGCAATATTGATTTACAAAACTGCATTCCAAAACCATTTCATCATTTTCTAAATAGACATTGAATTCCAACGGGTGCAAACGCTCTGCCATCTTACTTCTCATATGTTGAGCAAGCATTTCAGCTTTACCAAACCGAGTACCTTCTAAAGAGTTGCGATTTCCAAGATAATTGAACAAGATATCGGCTTGATAATCAAAATCTTTTATTTCTGCCTCACTCTGCAAATACCTGCACATCCCAAAAGTCAAGCCTTTGGTGGGTATACTCCGCAGCAAGTTTTTTGTATATTGAAGATTGGCATGACTGTTTATTTCATCATCTATTTTGCAGAATATCGGATATACAGAAGTATACCACCCTACAGAATTGTGAAAGGAAATTTGCGGATCAATAGATTCTCTTCCATGGCCCTCAGTCTCCATTATTAAAGAAGAAATCCCCCTCCACTCTTTCATTGCGCGCAGTAAAGCAGAAATCAATACCTCATTGACCTTGGCATCGTGCTGTTGTGGCACGATTCGAGTCACCTTTTCCGTCAATGCCGGATCCAATGTATGCCGCATGCGTACCACGTCCTCTTCCGTATACAGGCCAGCGGTGGAAATATTGGATTTATTAAAACTTTTAAATTGAGATTGCCAATAATTACGATCCGATTTGAATGCCGCACTTTGCATGTACTCCTTCAGCTTTGGTGTCCAGTGATGATATGAAAAACTTTTTGTGCCTGGCTCAGGTATTTGACCGTTTTCAATTTGAATCACGACTTTTTCCAATTCCTCAATAAGGATATACCATGATACTTGATCCACTACTAAATGATGGGCTATTAAAATCAGACAGTTGTCACCTTTTCCCTTACCATACAAATACAAACACTTGAATAGCTCTCCTTTCTCAAGACTCGCAGTCGAACAAATAGTTTCAATGGAAGATTGGATGAATTCTTCTTTATCCAGTTCTTTTTGATTTTCTGCATCCAGAATTGACAGATAGCTTCCAGTAGTAGACTCTTCGGCATATCCGACTTGAATGTTATTCGAATAAAAGCGCAAGCGCAATGCTTCGTGCCTCTTAACAATTGTATCTATGGCACTTTCCAGCGTTTCAGAATTGATGGCGCTTTCAAAATCAAAACGCACACCCAGGTGCCAATGATCCCGTTTGTTTTTAAACTTATGAAGATACCAGCGTTGAATTGGGGTAAGCTTTACCTCTCCGGAGAAAACTTCATCCTCTTGCGTTTCTTTTTTCAATTCTACATGCTGGGCAAGCTCTGCAATGGTTTGTGACTTGAAAATTTCATTTGCCGGAAATTTCAGACCCAGATTATGTGCTTTACCATTGATCTGAATGCTCAAGATAGAATCTCCACCCAACGAGAAGAAGTTGTTATAAATCCCAATCGGTTGCACAGACAACACTTCCTCCCATATGGAAACCAATGCCTTTTCCACAGCATTCCTTGGCGCTGTGAATGTCTTTCCGTCTTGTATTTGCCCTGAAATTTCTTTACGCTCAAGGAATTTATAATCGTATTTCCCATTGGGCAATTTGGGAAGTGTGTCCAATTTTATGAAGAGTGATGGCACCATGTAATCCGGAAGCTGCTTCCTAAGATCATTGTTCACTTTCTGAATATTAACCTCATTGGAAGTAATATAATAGGCTACAATGGACTTCGCTCGGTTTGAATTTTCCTGATCTTCGTTTTTAATCGCTACGGCAACTACATCATCGAATTCAGATATCGATTGCAGTACATTCTGTATTTCTGAAAGCTCTACTCTAAATCCCCTGATCTTAATCTGCTGATCTACCCTGCCCATAAATTCCAGCACACCATCAAGCCGCATCTTACCTAAATCCCCGGATTTATAAAGCCTACTGGAAAACTCTTGTCGAAAATTGTGATCAATAAATTTCTCTGCTGTTAAATCCGGTCGGTTAATATAACCATTGGTAATACCTCTGCCTCCAATATAAATTTCACCGGGTATACCTCTTGGCACCAACTGCCCGTATGGATCCACAATAAACAGATCCGTACTGGTTATGGTTGTTCCAATCGGGATGCTACTATTCAAATCCTGTTGGGTAATTTCATATCCCGAGCACCACACACTCGCTTCGGTAGGACCATATTCGTTGTATAATTTCACCTCCGGCAGCTTATCAAAATGATCGGTACACATCTTGGGCAGACATGCTTCACCAGCTACAATCACACACTTCAATGAAGCCAACTTTTCGGTCGAAGCCTGATTTAAGAGAATCTGATACAATGAAGGCAACATTAGGGTATGCGTCACCTTGTATTTCAGTATCATTTGGCTCAACAAATGCATGTCTTGTTCGATCTTTTCCGGAGTGAGCACCAGATTGCCCCCACGGCATAAAGTCCAAAACAAACCAACCATGGAAGAGTCAAAAGCGAATGAAGAAAGCAAAAGAAAACATTCCGGTAGATCCACATAAAAATCATCCCTGGCCAATGTGGAATGTATGATATTTGCATGGCTAACTTTAACTCCTTTTGGTTTGCCCGAACTTCCTGAGGTGAAAATCAGATATGCGTTGTCTTCGCACGTTACAGGAACATGAATTGGAGTAGAAATGAATTCTTCCTTATCTACTATGCTTTTATAATGGATCAAGTTGTTAACCGTACCACTAAATAAATGATCCTCCGCTTCTTCACATAAGGCATAATTGACATCTGCTTCTCCCAGAATGTAGTTGATTCTGTCTAATGGATATGTGGGATCTAAAGGCATATACACTGCTCCAGCCATCAAAGTGCCCAAAATCGCACCCACCATTTCAACAGACCGATTTGTACATACGGCAACTACATCTCCCTTTTTTATACCTAACCCAATAAGTTGATGTGCTATTTTATATCCATTTTGTACAAGCTCTTCGTAATTCCAAGATTTATTCTCAGAAGTCACCGCAGTTTTTTTACCTCTGGTGGTCAATTGATTTTCTATGAAAAAATGTATACCGTTTTGATTGGAATATTTCTTATCATTCTGATTCAGCACATAAATTGCTTCTATCTCTTCTTGGGAAGCAAGACTTAATTTTGAAAGTTCGATATTGGGTTCTGTTGAAATTTGCTCAAGCAGGTAAGTATAGTGTTCAAGCATCCGCTCGATGGTCGCGTGATGAAACAATTCTGTATCGTACTCAAAGGTTGCGGCATATCCATTTTCATCTTGAGCAACATAAAGCGTCAAATCAAATTTCGAAACTCCTGCATCCAGGGTTTCATACGTTATTTCGAACCCTTCCCAAACCGGTTTTTCAGGAACCTTATGGTATAAAAACATGGATTGAAACAATGGGTTAATACTCACGTCTCGCGTGACGCCCAGCTCTTTGATTAATACTTCAAGCGGAACGTCTTTATTCGAAAATGCATCCAAAACAACTGTGCGCGTCATTCGTAGAAAGTCGACAAACGTATGCTGTGCATCAAGATTGAATCGTAAAACAATGGTCTCATTGAAAAACCCAATCATTCGTTCCAGTGAAGACTGGTTTCGATTCGAAATGGGAGTGCCAATAAGAATATCATCTTGTCTGCAATACCGCTGCAATAAAATGGTGAATACGGTCAAATAAAACACATAGTGCGTCGTATCATATTCCTTACACAACTCTTCTATCCGCTTAGATACAACATCGTTTATTTGAACTTTGCAAAATGCGCCTTTATGTGCCGAAACTTTCGGCCGTTGGTAATCGTGCGTTAGATTGAGCACTTCCGGTGCATTGGCAAGTTGACTCACCCAATACTTCATTTGCTTTTGGTCTATCCCTTTCTCCTGTTCCCAATATGCGAAATCCGAAAATTGAAGTTTGGGTTCGCCCAATACTGCGTCATGCCCTTTAATCGTGGCATTATATATTTCTGCTAATTCTTCCCTAAACACCCTCATCGACCATTTGTCTGTAATGATATGGTGCATATTTACAAGCAGGATGTAAGTGTCTTCATCCAAATGAAGAAGTCCAATTCGCACCAGAGGTCCGTTTACTAAATTAAAGCTCTCGCCGCCAATTTTCTTGACGAATTGTTCTTTTGTGTGCTCTTTCTGGTCGGGACTCTTATCTACGCACGATTCAAAAATAAAATGAAAGCATTCTCCTTCATTGATGCGTTGAATAAGGCCTTCTTCCGAGTCTATGAATACGGTTCTTAGGATTTCGTGTCGGTCTATTACGTTTGCAATACTCGACTTGAGCATAGGGATATCAATAAAACCAATTATCCTATAGATTTCTGCATAATTATAAAATGCATTTTCAGGATTCAATTGCTGAAGCATCCAAAGCCTTTTTTGCCCATAAGAAAGCTTTTTTGGAGCATCCTTGGGCATGGGCACAATCTCATTCAATCTGGCCGAAGTGTTCTGTTTACCTTTTTTGGATCTATTCAGCCATCTGGAAAGCAGATCTTTTTTATTGTTGTCGGACATCCTGGGCTATTTGACTGATCGTTAACTTAATTTTTGCATGGTTTTTCTAATCACTGTACCGATCAGATCACTGATGTAATCATCTACGGGCATGTCGATATCAAAAGCTCGCTCTACGAACCAATACATAGATACCACAATCAGAAAAAGTGAACCATAAACCAATATCCTTGCGTAGTATTTCGTATTCCTCAAGAAAAACAAAATTGGAAAAATCACACAGATGATGGCAAGTTGTCCCAACTCTACCCCTAAATTAAATCCGAGTAATGATAGCACCATATATTCCCCTGTCAATCCAATGTCTCCAAGTACACTTGCAAATCCAAAACCATGAAACAGTCCAAATCCAAAAGCGATCAACCAGTCTTTTTTGAAAATGGGTCGGATGTTATGCCATGCAGCCAAGGCAATGGACAAGGCAATCAAGGTTTCTACAAATCGGGAAGGCAGGTTAAAGATATCCAGAGCTGCCAAACTTAATGTGATACAGTGGGAGACCGTAAAAAATGTAATAATGGTAATCACATAGATAATGGCTGGTTTAAATTTCTCTACCGGACCCCAGCTATTCACCTTTCCCAATCCAGGTACGGTTGCGGGCAAGTAGTTGGTTGATTCTCCCTGTTTGAGCAATACAACTACTGCGGGAAGTACTAAAGCCAGAATAAAAAGGATATGGTCCAAACCAATAAAAATATGCCAAATCCCCATCCAGATCATGGTAAGAAACCCTTTCATGACAGAAGCATCCGTAAGGTCAAGTGTCTCTTTTGTATTGGAGGCCGTAAAGATCAAGGAAATTAAGGATTCATTGTTGAAAATACCGGCTTTCCAATTGTATTCTACAACGACTACCCCCTGATGATTGGGCTGTTTATCAAATACACCTGTATACGTAATATCGAGCATATCCGGTACAGGCGAAGCATTGCTGAGGGTAAAATCCAACAAAACAAAAGTACCCAACTCCAATTCCAAAATCTCCAGTTCATCATTAAAAACAACCTGATGTACGCCCTGTGATGATTCAAATTTTGAATTGGCCAAAAAGTAATTTTTAATCTTGTCTAAATGGGGCGTTATTTCTTCAACGGTAAATCCTTTGGGCAGTTTGGTTCCCAAGGTAGCATTGATATCTTTTACCTCCATTTCATATCTACCGCCCATTCCATTTTCATACACACTTATAAAAATGATACTCTGATCAGGAGCGTGTCCCAAAGCACTCTGTGAGAAGAGAATCGTAAATAAAAAAGTGAAAATGAGTAGATAGTTTTTCATTAGTAGTTATGTTGAGTTAATGTAAAATATATAGCAATGCTTTTGAAAGCCTGATATGGACTATGAGTATTCAATTAATTCTTTAAAATTTCGACTGGATTCTTCCAGTTTTTCATAGCTTCCGCTTTCCAGAATTTTTCCTTTTTTTAATAAAAATATACAATCGGTATGCTTGACGGTTGACAATCGATGTGCAATGATGATGATGGTAATCTCTTCATCAAGGGATTTCAAGCTATCAATCACCTTGCTTTCTGTTACCCCATCCAGGGCACTTGTTGCTTCATCCAGCACCAATATTGAAGGTGATCTGTACAATGCACGCGCTATTCCCAATCGTTGTTTTTGTCCGCCGCTAAGTTTGACTCCCCGTTCACCTACGGGTGTATCGTATCCCTGATCAAGTTCTTGCTCGATAAAATCGTGGATCATAGCCAATCGACATACCTTTTCCAATCGATCCATATCCACCTTTTCGCGATCAACGCCAATAGCAATATTGCTCAAAATAGTGTCGTCAAACAAAAAGACAGACTGTTGCACGTATCCAATTTGTTGTTGCCATTGTGCTACGTTTCCTTTGTCAAGTCCGACTCCATCAATCAAGATTTCATCCTTTTTAGATTCTAATAATCCAACCATCAGATCTATTAAAGTCGTTTTACCATCACCGGTTGACCCCACAAAAGCAACTGTATCTCCTTTTTTTATTTCGAAGGATATATTTTGAAGGATTTTACGATCTGATTCTTCGTACTGATAATTTAAGTTGTTGAATACGATACGGGATGAAAACGGTTTTATGTCTTCCGTGGGTTGGACCTCTGTTTTATATCGTTCGTTAAAATGAAGGTCATCGTATACTACATCCAGTACCGGAAACCCATGCTTTAATTTGGTGGCAGAAGCAAATATCTTTTGTAACGATGGCAATAATCGATATCCCGCAAGCGCATAGAGGGTAATGGTAGGCAGAGCATCGTTGATATTGCTACCACGGACCAGCATAAAAATTACCGCTGCTATCATGCCACCAAAAGTAATGATTTCGATAATCGACTTAGGCATTATTGAAATCAACTGGACCCGTGGATGAATCTTGCTGTATTGCAGCGATGCACTGAAATATTTTGAATAAAAATAATCGCTGGCGTGGTAAATCTTGGACGTTTTTATTCCTTGCAGGGCATCCGCAAGGCTCCGAAAGCGAGCCAGATTGGTGCTAATCCTAAGCTTTCCCAGATTTTCTAACATTCCTTTTCTCAAGGAATAGGCAATAAAGTAAGCAGAACCCAATACTCCAACAATTACAAGAGACGATTGCACATCGACGACAAATAACAATACAAAAATGACCAATACAACAGAGAGTCTGGACAGCAGCTCATTCAACGGCAGGATAACCCCCGTACACAATTGACCTACCTCCATCACAATCTTTGACTGAAGCTCTGATGTGTTTTTATTCAAGTAAAAAGCGTAGGGGCGGTGCAAGTAGGAATTTAGTAAGCGCGTACTAAGATTGTGTCCCGTATCCCAAACAACACGATGTTGCATCCAAACGGTAAATACCATAAAAAAATTAGCCAGGGCAAGAAAAAGCAACATCCCTACTCCGGTAAGAATTAGCAGGTCCCGATAACTATCGAAATTAAAAAAATCGCTTATGCTTCTCAACCATTGATTTTGATCAATCGCCTCCGGATTTGCTACCAAATGGATAAAGGGTAAAACGGATGCAATGCCAATTACTTCTAAAAATGCGGTGAAAATAATTGCCACCAGGAGCCATTTGAGCTTATATTTCTCTTTTGCAGTAAGTATGGAAAATAGCTTTTTAATAGCTGCTTTTAATTTTTATGAATAATAAGAACTAATCTATATCCTTCGGTAACAATACAATGTTTTTTAATAATTTTCTGAAAAATTTACGAAATAAAACTTTGAGTTTATATTTTGGATTTTTAATGTCGCCGCCAAAATCATTGATTATTCAAGAAAATTAACATTCCGATAGTACTGAAAAAACCCATATGACGCCGAAGAATAAAACTCTACTGCTTTCTAAAAAAGATATCATTTCCATTATCAATCATTATGGTGTGGATAAGGTAATGGATGATTTGATCTTAAGGCTCGAACGTGCGATAAAGGAATATGATTCCCAAAAAATTCACATCCCGATACGAGATGGTTTTAATTACAAAGCGCCTTATACGGGTCTGGTGGAATGGATGCCCGTCTATGAAAATGGGAGCGATGTCGTCATCAAAATCGTAGGTTATCATCCGAATAATCCGGTCAAATTTGATCTCCCTACGATCATTTCCACGATATCAACATACGATACATCTACGGGGCATTTGAAGTCATTAATAGATGGAGTATTGCTCACAGCCCTTCGCACCGGGGCTTCAAGCGCATTGATATCCAAGGTTTTAGCACGTCCTGATAGTAAAATACTGGGATTAATCGGATGTGGCGCTCAGGCGGTTACACAGCTTCATGCCTTGTCCAGAGTGTATGATTTTGATACTGTTTTGGTCTACGATATTGATCAGGCTACAATGGTATCTCTGGAAGATCGAATTGCTCCTCTTAATCTTGATGGTAAGATCGTGAAATCTACTATTCATGAAATCGTAGAACAATCGGATATTGTATGCACAGAGACGTCCATAGATGTTGGTGCAGGGCCGTTGTTTGATAATATTACGACCCAACCTCATGTGCATATCAATGCTGTAGGTTCGGATTTTCCTGGCAAGGTTGAATTGCCTCTTTCTCTTTTGAAGTCGAGTAAGGTCGTTCCTGACTTTCTGGATCAGGCGGTAATCGAAGGCGAATGTCAGCGATTGGATGCTGAAGATATTTTTGAGGATTGGGTAAAAATCATAAAGGCTCAGGAAGATTATCAAGACCTTAGAAATGAGCGTACAGTTTTTGACTCAACAGGATGGGCTTTGGAAGACTTTGTCGCATCTAATTTGTTTACAGAATACGCTCAGGAGAATGACATTGGATCGTATGTAGAAATTGAGAATCTTTCTACGGAGGTCAAAAATCCATATGCTTCAATCAAGTCTTCCATATCTGCAAAAAAACTAGAGGCTATTCTGGCCAAAACATCTTAGTATGAAAGTAATCGGTGTGGGCCTGAATAAAACGGGCACCAAAACTCTTAGGGCCTATCTCAGGGAAATGGGGTTTAAACATCACACCTATGATCTTCCACTTTTTAAAGAATATCGCAAAGGAAATCTAGAAGCCATTTTCACGGTAATGGATGAATATGACAGCTTCGAAGACTGGCCGTGGCCATTGATGTATAAAGAAATTGATGAGCGATACAAAGACGCAAAATTTATTTTAACCACCAGAAAAACTCCAGAGACCTGGTACAAAAGCCTCTGTAAGATGGCGGTCCGCATGGGTCCCATGTCCGATTTCGAAAAACATATTTACGGGTATTCCATGCCACATGGCCATAAAAAAGAACACATCGATTATTACAATCGATACAACATGGAAGTAGAAGAATACTTCAAAGGTCGTCCCGACAAACTGTTAAAAATCTGTTTTGGTGAAGGTGGAGAAGGTAAAAAGATTGCCGATTTTTTGAATCGACCGGAAGTTACGCTTTCCAAACCACATAGAAATAAAAGTCCCAAGGTCTATGAAGGGGACCATCTTTTTTGGGCACATGTCCATCGCATTCGCTTTCAGTTTTTTTGGCATATGAATCAGCGAAAACGGAAATTGAAAAACTTTGTGAAGAAACTTATAGGCAGGAGGGCATGATCTCACTTGGTTTTTTGGTCAAATCTTTAATTTTCAGAATCCGTATGCAATATTCTATTCTTTAATACTTGGTAGAAAACGCTGCTAACGTATTGTTTACCAGACATTCTGTGCATAAATTCAAAATATACATTTTATGAACTAATTGTATACGAATATATTTTGCTGAAATTTAGTGCCCTGAATAAATTTGTCATCGTTCTTGGTCAGAAATGCCACCAAATTTAAGGCTGTGTTACATTCCTAGCTCTAGGTTGTAGCCAGCACTTCTAATGTTTAAGCCATTTATGCTTCGGAAATTCGTGCATTTGTCATACCTCCCTAGATGCCCATTACATTTACCATATTCAACATCATTCTCTTACCTTAAAAAGATAAAGAAGTTCATCCGAATCCGGGTTATCAATAAGGAAATCTGTTTTGATATTTGATAATTCAAGCTCTTCTAAAATTGTAGTATTACTGCCTACATCTGACTTTATTCTCGATGGAAAGAGCGTCAAATCCATGCACTCAAAAGCTCCGAGGAATCCTTTTCGGAGAAAAACACCAAAAAAGCCTTCCCTTTTGGGCACGATTCCAAATGCCAAGCGACAAGTATCCGGACCACAAAAATTGTGGATTTCCGCTTCCCATGCTCTGGCTTCAGGAATGTGTACTGTACCCGCATCCAAATTCACAAAACGAAAGCTTTCTCTGGCTGGCGAAGCCTTGGTCTTTCCTCTTTCTAATTCCAAAATATGAAATCGATAATCCACGTATTGTTCGGAATTATCGTGAATCATTTTACTGGAAGCCAACTCTACTTTTGAAGGGAACACTGTAGAAAAGCGTAGGGTATCTCCAATTTTTAGTTCTTCCTTTTCCGTCGTAAGCGACACCTCATAATGAAATTCGTCATGGATTTCGTCTTCACAATCATTGCAAGTGAAATTCATAAGAATGATGCTTAGACAAATTAATTTGAAGTATAATTTCGTCAAATTTTTCATATTTCATTTAATCGTTTAGGAGTTGGGTCTTGTTTTCAACTCCGATACTTCAAAACAGAAAAGTCCATTGAATTTGAATTGCAAACTTCAAACTTACCGATAGGAGCATAAAGATCAAAATGTTACGAATATTCAACAACTCGCAGCAAGGTTATAAAAAACGATCGTTTTTTGGACACATATTCATATCGAGTAGAGTAAAGTAAAAGCCCAAGATCTCTCTGAGGCTGTAAATTCTAACTTCAACAGTAAAAGCTTTTTAAAAAAGTTCAATTGACTTAACATTCTTAGCATCCATAAAAATGTCTAAAATAAAGTAAAATAGATTGTACCTATCATCTGTTTGTGCAAACATTATTTACTCTCTTTTTCATCACGAGCTGAAGGATGACAATCTTCAAGTAGTTCAGTCAAATAGTTAGCTGTTTCTTCTGAGCCCAACTCTTTTTTGCTTTTTTCAACTCCTTTCCATGTTATTTTAACTTCTTCATCCTCTGCGTAAACTCCAAAAACTCCTTCTAATATGTCTGCAAATGCATCTAAATTGTCTATACATCCATCATAAGAACTACATAGTATTTCGGTCATATATTCAAGAAATTGTTGAAAATTTGAAAACTTACGGCTGTCTATAAAAATTTTGTGCATTTTAATTTTATTGTTTAGGTACTTTAATTCCATTAAATGTTTTGTTCTGAGTTTCGGAAACAGGCTAATGCAAGCACGGAAAAAGAGAGGAATGTCGCAAGAAGATCTTTCCAGCATCATAGGTACAAAAGGGCCTGCCATTGGAAGATATGAACGTGGGGTAGCCAAGCCTACAATAGAAGTTGCTGTGAAGCTTTCTGATGCTTTAGGTATCTCTCTTGACTTTCTGGTGGGGAAAGTAGATACCGAGATGGATGAAGCTACATTAAAACGGATAAGGGATATTTCTGTACTTCCTGAGGATGATCGTAATTTCTTACTTCGAGCTATGGACGGATTGCTTCGTGATATTAAAACGCAAAAGGCGTATGCTTCTTAAATGAAAAAGCCCCAGATTGCTCTGAGGCTATAGTTTGTGTATTATTTCTTAGAAGTTACAAGTTTCAATTTAGCAAGATGTTACTAATCCTTGTTTTTTGTCCTTGGAGGTTCTATAATATTAATATCTTCATATTTCTCTTTTGGAGAGATTTTAAAATTAATAAACTCTTTCATTTTAGAGATAAAAGAATTCACTTTCTCAGATGCTTGACTTGTTTTAATATCCACTAAATTAGTAGTTTTTGACACCCTAAATTCATTCCTAAAGTGTTCTTCTATAAATTTATGTCCATTATCAATAGTCAATATCCTTACTTTATTTCCTCCTTTTTCAGATAAAAGAAATATTCCCTCTGGGTGGATATCTTTGATGAGCATCTTCAATCCTCTTTGCAAAATGCTAT
>JBCCVV010000146.1:0-16875 GCA_039194925.1 Bacteroidota bacterium | reverse complement strand
CTGATCTCCATATTCCAATAAATTCCAATTTTTATCCCGCAGATATTTATATTCGATTTTTACCTTGTCGCCATTGCTATAATGCATCGCATCGACATTCAACTCCAATAGTTTGGTTGTTGGAGGAATCTTAATAATTGAATTTTCTTCTATCAGAATTCTTTCCTTTCTGTTGATATATGCTTCTCTCACCTGTAATTTAGGTTCGAAAGGATTCGCCTTAATATCCTCAAGAGGCACTCTATCCAACCCCTTATCACCCCCAAAAAAAATCACTCCATCGGGAGACATAAATTTAGATCGATTTCTAAAAACCGAATTAATCAGACCATATTCTCTCCCATAGGTATCACAATGAAGCGTATAGCAGTTGCATCTAACCAATTCACTATTCGTTGTTGCCCATACAATAGAGTCATTTTGAAATTTGGTAGCATACATCAATTGTTTTTCCAAATCGAAAGCGTTTAATTTTTTCGAGTTTACGGAATACATAAATAGACCGGATTCAGTGGCAACCGCAATGGTAGTACCGTCTTCACTAACATCTGCATCCACTACCTTGGAAAGTTTTCGACTCGCTCCTTTGGTGTTGGTAATAGTGGGAATAGAAGTAAGTTCACCCGTTATTTTATCATATAATTGCACTCCGTTTTGAGCTCCAAACAACCATAGGGTATTTTTATCTTTAGGAAGAATTTGGTGGATAGAATTCCGCAAATTTCCATTTAATGTTTCAACTGCTATATGTTTCCTGGAAAAATCAATCTTCGATATTCTTAATAAGTCCAATAAGCCCCCCACCCAAAAATATTCGTCATCTTCGAAAAAACTTCGCACGATCCCTTTGGTCCGGATGGTACGCACAAACCCTTTTTCTACATCAAATACTTGAAGATAATTTACCAAGCCAATTGCATAAACACCCTGGCCTATCTTTCTTACAAAAGACACATGATTCTTAGCCAGGTCGCTATTTTCCTGATTGAATACTTTTTGTTCTCCGCTTTTTTTATTGATGAGTATCAATCCTTCTCCCTGTACACTCATGACCACATAGTCTTGATCCAAGTGAAATCCATTTATTATTTTATCATTGGTTATTGTGAATCGAAGGGGATCGAAACCACACGAATAAGGCAGTTTGTAGGCCGAAGCGTTCACAATCCATATCGCTCCGCTATGATCCAAAAACGGTCTTCGTGAAAACTGTGGAAATCCAAGATTATGCTGATCACTATTCGTTACGACCAATTCTCCCGAATTCAAATCCCCCATGTAAATTTGAGTATTAAATGCTGAGGCCCAAATTTGATTTTGAGCATTCCAGGTCATGGTCAAATTTTTATTTACCGACGCAAAAGGTTGACTATCATTTATAAAAAAGGAATCCTGATCCGAGTCGTAGCGGTATAAAAAATTTCCACTTGCTCTTTTATTGATCCAAATACTACCATCATAAGCCTGATTGACCTTCGACCTTTCGAATGCTGCATACTTTTTAATACGCTCATTTTCAAGATCATATCTGTAAATCGCTTTATTGTCGCTCATCCAAACGGACATTTCATCAAAAGTATAAATAGCGGTGACTTCTTTCAATTTTACGGATTGATCCAACGTAACAGATTTATATCCTTCATGGGTTTCTTGGTACACCCTCAGTCCAAAATCTCCATACACCCAAACCAGATCTTTGATAGGGAAAACATCACGTACGGATTTTGAAGGCAATTTTTCACCCTTAATGATTAAGGAATCAAAATCAATGACGTCACCATTCTTCGAAATTCGAATCACACCGGAACCCAGTGAACCTAGCCAAATGGAATATTCGGCATCCACATGGATGGATCGAAAGCTTTTGATTTCAATATCCTTTGTCTTTGGATAAATCTCTTCCAAGGATGTAAACTCATGACCATCATAGCGAGTGACTCCATCAAATCCCGTAAACCAAATATATCCTAAATGATCTTGATAAACCTCAACAATCCCTGAGTGGAGTCGTGCCTCAGCAGGAGTAAACTCTTCAAAATGAAAATACGGTGCCTGTGCGTTTAGGAACACGATCCCTAAAATACCAATGAGAATAACACATAACCGTTGCATACCTTAAAAATAGAATTTAATTTATGCATTTGACGAATGAGTTTAGAATTGGCTTGCACAATTAAATAATCGGTTCATTCAGTTGAGAAATGAAATGCTCCCCCTTTAAAAGAATGGTGGAGTAACAACGTATGCATAAAGAGGGGCATTAATATCCAATATCGATCCGTCAATCTCTCTCAGGAGCACTGTTTTCAATGTATCAACTTAGCCCGAAATAACAATCTTTCAAATCTCTTCAATCATTCAAATCTCCAAAAAAGAAAAGCTGTTCATTCAAATCATAGTCTGAGAATGAACAGCCATAGGGCTATCGTGAGTAGCACTCCTTTGTCAATGCGAAAGTCAACTCCTTCTTCTGGTATCTATTCCATACAAAATGGTATATCTATAAAATAAAGAGTCAGAATTGTAATGATCCGGATCGATATAAGGATTGATTAGTACGGGTTTTTAACGCATTAGGCATTATTAATATTTTGAAATATTGATTTTTTAGAACTATTAATTAGCAGTATTCGCCAAGAATTGAAATAAAATTCGCAGTGTTAATAAACTCTGAAATTGTCTTAACTGATTCTAAAAAGTGGTGGTTTTCCTTTAGTAAACTATTAAATATATGTCACACAGAGGACGTAATTTAAAACTGGACGATCTAGAGGTATTAGAACTACAATTCTTGAAACCATTAAAATCGCTTCTATGAAAAAACCGCTCATGCTCATTCTGGGATGGCTTGTCTGGCATACCATCTCAGCACAAGATCAATCCCCAAAATCCACACCACTTACACAAACAGGAATTACATTACCCCAGCTCATCACCACTGATTTCAATCGTTCCAATTTACAATTTCACGTTAATCTTACCGATGGCTTTGAACGGCCCAATTTCTCCGTAAACTATGAGAAATTCATCTCCGATCATCGCAAACAACTGCGCATATTTGGAGGTGCAGATCTTGATCATACCGTATCTTTTCAAGGAAATGATGGATTAAGTCTCTATTCCGTCGACAATATGTCGGTCACTGTTGGTGCCAATCTTAAGCTCTTTAATAAAAATGACTATTTTGTAGAATTCGGCACCAGTAATCGAATTAGTAAACCGGGCGACCTCACTGAATTCGATCATCTCCCCTTCAGCAACACATTGGATATTGCCATTGGGAAAGGAAGAATCAATTACGCAAACGACGGAGCCTCAGCCATCATGATAATAGAAAAATTAACCGAATTTGGTATTCTCCAAAGAAATCTAAGCAATGATGAATACATCTTATTATTACAAAAAATTGCACAACTAAAAGATAGAAGGAAATATGCAAACCGTTCGTATCCATTGTCTGAATCAGAAGAAATTCAAGAGGTATTAAAATCATTTGAAGTGATTGATCCAAAAGTGGACATTACGGCGATCATTGATGATGCATACCGATACGAACCTATGACAGACCGAACAACGGGGTCACAATTCCGTATAGGAGTGCGTGCATCTCATTTCAGATCCAATTTATTTGAGCAAATTAACAGTCAGGGCATTGTGGGTACATTGTCGTACAGTATTCACTCAGCGATCAATTCTAACTGGCAATACAATAAGCGCATTTCCGGTTATCTCGTTGTATTGGAGACCGGAGCTGACAACCCTGAATTCGAAGACAATAAGATCCGTAAAGTAGGAATAGGCATGGATAATGACATCCATTATTTACTGGACAATAGAATACGCATCAGCTTGCTTACTTCAATTGGGTATGATTTCATAAATAAAGTTCCGACGTTCAATCTATTTGGTAACCCTTATTTTGACAATGATGGATTCTACCTAAAAACCAGCTCTGAGGCACAGTTTCAAATTACGAGAACCATGTCTGCTACCTTTGGGATTGATCTTAATTTTTCACCGGAAGATACTTTTACAGGTCTTAGACTAGGACTAAACTTTTAGCTCTCCTGCTCTCAGCCAGCATACTCAAAAATAGCCTACATATAGATTTTTCTTTAGCCCTTGACATTTATTGGAAAGGGCTTTTTACTTTATCTTACCGCTTTGATGACTATTGAAGTGATTTAATTCTACTTTAAGGCATTGGTATACTAGCTAAGCATGATGTTGACTTTAAACCACAACGAGCACTAGGATACACTAAGATTTCACGAAGATCACCCCATATGACACGACTATCGTAATGAACTTTGCGCAATCCTACGACGTCCTTGTGATTAATTTGGCAATGTCCTAAAGTAGAATTAAAAACGTATGTTAACATACGTTTTTTAATCACTTCATTTAGTATTTTGGTGAAAAAGTAGCGAAACATTAAATTATGCATAGAAGAGACTTTGTAAAAAATTCTGCGCTTGCAGGCTTAACACTTGGCAGTGTGATAAAAGAAAAAAAGGAGAGCCATCAGACTTTTGAATCTACATTTAACCTCAAGTTTGCCCCTCATCTTGGAATGTTCAAAAATTATGCAGGAGATGATCCCATAGCTCAATTGGAATTCATAGCGGATCAAGGTTTTACAGCATTTGAAGATAATGAGATGCGTAATCGGTCTGTAGGTTTACAACAGAAAATAGCCGATTGTATGGCAAAACATTCTATGGAGATGGGAGTTCTTGTTGCGCATCGAATTTACTGGAATGAACCCAATCTGACGAGCGGAAAACAAGACTACCGCGATGAATTTCTATCCGACATTACCAAATCTCTGGAAGCAGCAAAACGAGTTCGGGCCCGATGGATGACAGTCGTCCCGGGTCATGTAGATTTGAGCAAAGATGAGGGGTATCAAACAGCGAATGTAGTAGAGTCCTTGAAACAAGCTTCTTCTATTTTGGAGCCGCATGGAATCACGATGGTTTTGGAGCCATTAAATTTTCGTGATCATGCGGGTCAGTTTTTACAAAAAATCGCACAGGCCTATCAAATTTGCAAAGCAGTGGATAGTCCATCGTGTAAAATCCTTTTCGATATCTATCACCAACAAATTCAGGAAGGCAATATTATACCCAACATAGACTTGGCCTGGGATGAAATTGCTTATTTCCAGGTAGGTGATAACCCCGGCAGGAAAGAACCAACAACCGGAGAAATCAATTATTCCAATGTTTTCCAGCACATTAAAGACCGAGGATTTGATGGTATCATCGGTATGGAACATGGAAATTCCGTAGAAGGCAAAGAAGGTGAGCTCAAAGTTATAAATGCATATAAATCTGTGAATCCGGCTTAATTGAAAATAGAATCCAAATGTCCGAAATAGCAATCCTGTCCATAGTTGTATTAATTGGTTTTGCCTTATTTCTTTTGTACCGTATTTTTCGAAAACCAATCATCCATTTGAATGATTTCAAAAGCAGTTGGAGAAATATATTAAAGGAAGATATAGACTATTACGTTCGTCTGACTACTGAAGACCGAGCACGTTTTGAGCGTGACATTCTTGTCTTTTTTAATAAGGTGCGAATTACAGGCGTGGATACAGAAATTGATGATAGAGATCGATTATATGTGGCATGTAGTGCGGTCATTCCTTTATTTGGATATCCCGGATCATCTTTTGACAACCTCTCAGAAGTATTAATCTATAGTGGCCGATTTAATCACAATTATGAAACCCGGAAGGGAAAAAACAGAAATATCCTTGGCATGGTAGGCGATGGAGCCATGAACCGTCATATGATCTTATCTAAACCTGCCCTAAGGAATGGATTTGATAAAAAACACAAAAGTCATAATGTTGGCATCCACGAATTTGTACATCTTTTGGACAAGGCAGATGGCAATACTGATGGTATTCCAAAATTCGTATTAAAGAGTAAAGAAGTTCAACCCTGGTTGGATGTCGTCCAAGGTGAAATCGAGAAAATCTTGAATGGTGAATCAAGAATTAATCCCTACGGTGCCACAAACGAAGCGGAATTCTTTAGTGTGGTGAGCGAATACTTTTTTATGCAACCCAAATTATTGCGATCGAATCATCCGGAGTTGTACGCCAAACTAACGAAGATTTATCGTCAAAATCCGGCGTCTTAAAAAACCTAATATTCCACACCCTCGATCATCGGACCTCCCGCTTCATAAATCTGCTTGCTCAAGGATTTAATTGTTGATCCTACTTCGTCCAACAGACCTTGTATCATTCCTATTTCTTCTTGAATGATAACGATATTTTCACGGTGCGTTGCCGTAGGGCCATAGGTAGACTGAGTGATACCCCGGTTTACCGCAAAAAGTCGATTCCCTATCGTCGGATTTGTTTTTTCGCCAATGTCATTTCTTGCCGGGCTTCCATACATCTGTTTGTTCAAAGCTGCCACTTTTTGCGTTAAAGCTTCATATGTTTCGGTAATTCCTGACATTTCAATCTGACTTCTACTTAGCGCTTTCCCAATAGCCTTCGTTTTTTTCGTGGCATGCGAAAGTTTGGAGGATGTGGCTCCAACCAATTGTGTAGTCTGTTCATAAAGATCCCAAAACTCCGTCACTTCATTTATATTTCCTCCTTTCAACGAATTAGACCTTAATGGTACGACCTCAAAGGTCCTAGGCTCTGATTGGTACGTTGTCTCACCATCGACAACAATACTCATTTCTACGGTATAGGTTCCTGGAGCTACCATCATACCCGCGGGTTCAGAATCCCATTCTCCTCGCGATCTTGGGTTTAACTCAATGAGATCTGCGGCCGGATATCTGAGATCCCAAGCTACTCGATGAAATCCGGAAGCAGCAGGCCCCTCAATGACACGCACTACCTGTCCACCTTCATCTCTGACGGTAAGCCATACTTTATCTTTTTCGTCAGCAAACTCTCCATCCAAGGTGTCCCAACCTGGCCAAGGAACATCCTCGGTTGTCTTCTTCGCATCTTCTTCACGCTCTTTTCTTTGCTCCGCTTTGGTTTTTAATCCTTCTTTTAGGTAGTAGGTGAATACCGATCCAAACGGCGGGTTCTCGGCCATAAAATAACCCGCACCTTGACTCCCATTACCCGGACCAAAAGCCAGGGAGGGTCGCGGGATATACCAAAGTCCTTCGCCAGCATCAACCAGAGCCGCTTTACTCTCCATCTGACTTTGAGACAGGTTTCTAAAGACATTAATATCATCAAAAATATAGATCGATCGACCAAATGATCCACAAATCAAATCATTATCTCTGCGATGAATGGTCAAATCCCGGAAGGAAATAGTAGGCAATCCACCTTTGCATTTAATCCATTTTTGACCTCCATTGATGGTAAAATAGATACCAAACTCGGTTCCTATGAAGAGCAAATCTTTATTAACATGATCCTGAACTATCCTCCAAACCAAATCTTTTTCTGGTAAATTAGAGCTGATAGCCGACCATGTTTTTCCTTGATTTGTACTTTTATAAATGTACGGTTTATAGTCACCCTCTTTATGGTTATCCAAAGCAATATAAACCACATTAGGATCAAAAAGGTCGGCCTTGATATCATTCACATAGGCTCCAGAAGGCACTCCCGGAAGCGTTGACACCTCTTTTTTGGTCCATGTAGCGCCGCCATCGGTAGTGACATGGATCAATCCATCATCCGTACCGATATACAATAAATCTCTTTGTACCGGAGATTCAGCAATAGAAGTTATGGTATTAAACGTCGACATTGCATCAACATCCCAGGGATTATCATAACTCTGCACCCTACCCATAATTGGCAATTCCAGTCGATTTTGGTTTCGAGTCAAATCTTCAGAAATAGCCGTCCAATTGTCTCCTCTATTATCAGATCTCCACAATCGTTGCGAGGCAAAATAGATTTGTTTTGGATCATGTGGGCTAACCAAAATAGGAGCATCCCAATTGAATCGTTCGAATCCCTCCCCTTTTCCAGGCTGTGGTTGAATGTCCGTAACTTCTCCTGTTTGCATGTCAATTCTGGACAAGGTTCCCTGCTGACGCTGACCATAAACAATATTTGGATTCCCTGGTTCTGTTGCCGGTTGATGACCATCCCAATTCAATACCACCTTCCAATCTCCATTGTCTATACCCTGAACATTATCCGTTCGAGATGGTCCGGCTTCGGTGCTATTATCCTGTGTGCCACCATAAACATTATAAAATGGTTCGGCATCATCCACCGCAATTTTATAAAACTGAGTAAGAGGTAGATTGGGGAAAAATCGCCAATTCTCCGCCAGATCAAAACTCTCATACATTCCTCCATCTGTACCCATCAGAATATAATCCGGATCGCTCATTTTAAAGGCAATCGCGTGATTGTCCGAGTGCTTATCTTTCTCTTTTAATCTTCGAAACGTTTTTCCACCATTATCCGAAACCTGCACCCGAACATCCATTAAATACAATCGATCAAATTGATGAGGTGAGGCATAGAGTTCTTGATAGTAATGTGGTCCTGTGGCACCGGAAACAGCATCCGACATCTTTGTCCAACTTGAGCCACTGTCTACCGATTTAAATACACCGCCTTTTTTACGATCCAATTCAATCGCGGCATACAAAACATTGGGCTGTTGAGGAGAAATCGCCAAACCAATCTTCCCCAGATTTGACGTTGGGATTCCATTCGTCAATTTATCCCAAGTCTCACCGCCGTCATCTGACCTATGAAGACCAGACCCTGGACCGCCCCCCATGTAGGCAGCAATAGTCCGCTGTCTCTGCCAAGTAGCGGCATATAATTTATCGGGATTGGTTGGGTCGATCACAATTTCAGTCGCACCCACCCACATATCGTCACCAAGTACTCTTTTCCAGGAATTGCCACCATCCGTAGTTTTATAGATTCCGCGTTCTCCTCCTTTATTCCAAAGTGGCCCTTGAGATGCCACCCAAATCGTATTGGAATCATCTGGATGAATAATTATTCTTGATAAGTGCTCGGAGTTATTCAGGCCCATGTTCTTCCATGTCTTCCCGCCATCCTGACTTTTATAGATACCGCAGCCATAGGAGACATGACGTCCACCAACGTTTTCACCAGTACCCAGCCAAATCACATCATCATTGTTGGGATCAATTGTGATGCATCCCGTCGAATAACAAGCCTCATTATCAAAAATGGGCATCCAGGTATTCCCGGCATTGTTGGTCTTCCATACCCCTCCTGAACCTACCGCAACATACCACTGACTTTCATCATTGGGGTTGATAGCAATATCCGCAATTCGACCAGACATCAATGCCGGACCAATACTTCGAAATTTAAGTCCTTTGAATGCATCAGACTCCCATAAATCCTCTTTCTTTTTTGATTGTGAAAATCCGGTAATGATAAAAGCAAATAAAAACAGTAGTGAGAAGATCTTTTTCATGTTGGTTAGTTTAAGAAAACCCTTGAAGTGGTTTAAAAGGAAATGATTTTATACGAATATTATAATATCGCTCAATTAACAAAAGAAAGGTAAGAATTGATTATGAAAAATCTAAATACACGCTAAAAAGAAATATTTGATGTAAAGCGCGTAGGCAATAAAAATACCGCAGCCCCAAAATCGGAGCCACGGCAAGAAAAACTATTTCCTTAAAACTAAACCCTATTTCTATAGAGTTTCTCAAAAGGGATATACCCCCTAGTCAAAATGATGTTTTTTTTGAGAGATTGAAGAAAATTGAAAATGGAAAATGCTACTCAACAATTCGATAATTCAATAACTCAACAACTGGTCAACTGTACAACTCTGCCACTAACCCACTGAGCAACTCAATAATTCAATAATTCAAAAAACTACCCGTCAATTCCAATCCGACCATACCCCTGAGCATTCTTCTCCATTTTAATCTGGACATGGATTCTTTCTTTAAGCGCTTCAACATGCGAAATTACACCTACTGTTTTTTGACTTTCGGTCTGTAATCTTTCCAGTGTATTCATAGCAATATCGAGACTGTCCTGATCAAGCGTTCCAAATCCTTCGTCAATAAAAAGACTTTCCAGGTTTACATTTTTGGAGGCCATATCGGATAAACTCAGTGCCAGAGCGAGACTGATTAAAAACGATTCTCCCCCGGAAAGCGTGGTAACGGATCGTTGAATATTGCCTTGATACTGATCAATTACAGTTAATGGTCCATCCTTTAACGGCTTATCAAGGAGATAGCGATCCGATAGTTTTAGCAATCGGTTATTGGCATATACCAAAAGATTTTGGAGCGTCAATCCTTGCGCAAAGTTGGCGAACTTATTTCCAGTTTTCTCCCCAATAAGCTTATTGAGCAAGGACCATTTGTCTAGTTTTTCTTGAAGTTTTTTGAGTTCGGACTCTTTGGATTTAATGCGTTCTTTTTCTTGATCATCTTTTTGTAGAATTGCAGTTTTTTCACCAATGGACCTGATAAGAGATTCTCGTTCAGCAGATTGCGCCAAAATCATTTGATTAACATTTTCAAGAGGAGTATCCATCATTGAATCTTTTTGCTTTCCTTCTTCGATCGAAGTCAATAATGTCCCAATCTCTGTTTTTAGGGCTACGCTTTTTTGTGCAAACTCTTCTTTCTTTGCTTTCAATTGATTCAATTCGTTTTCAGATATTATAAAAGCTGCTGTTTCATCCAAGGAAGAAAAGCCAATTCCCTCTACTTCTGGTGTGAGTTTTTGAAGTGTCTTTTCGATAAAGCCCTCAATCTGCTTGAGCTGTGTGCTATAATTTGCCAATACTGCATTCTGGGTGGTAATCTTTGTCGTGGCTTCAACAAATCGATTTTGCAATGCATTGCATTCTGCGGACACATCATCGCCAGTATATCGGGATTTTAACCTGCTATGAAGCTCCTTATAGTTTGACAAGATCGCTTGTAACTCATTAAAATCTTCAATTAATACAAGGAGCATAGATCGACTTCTTACAGATTTTGACACCTTGGAAAGAAGATCAACTTTATTCTTCATTTTCTCCCATACATGCTTGATTTTATTCTTATCAACATTTTCTGATCCGGTATAGGTTTTTCGTTTATTTTCTATTTCTAGAATGGCATTTTGCAATTCTTCTTCCAGAGCACTCATTTGTTCATCCAGCAGTTTTTTCTGCGCTTTACTCTCCGTTACATTTCGATGGTATTGCTCGTATTCTCTTTCGTAAGTGGTTAATTCTGTACTCGCATTTTCGATTTGCAGGTCCAGTTCAGAATCTTCTTTGGGTACATGCTCTGAATAAGGATGTTCGAGAGCCCCGCACAACGGACAAGGTTCACCGTCCGTTAATTCTTTTCTATGGTCGGAAAGTTGAGCGATTAACATGGCGTCTTGCCGTTGCTTTTCTAATAATTTTATATTCTTTTTGGTAGAAAGCACTAATTTCTCAGCGGAACTTTTCAGTGGAGTGTATCTATCAATTATAGTCGATAGTTCTGACAAGGATGTTTCGGTTTTTATTTTCCGTGATCTTGCTAATGTTTCGCTTTCGTAGGCCAATTGCAAAGCACTCAAAGCCTCAAGTTCTTCTACTTTTGCATTATACACCTCATCTACTTCTTCAGGTGTAATTTCGGGCCCCATCCCCGCGGTACTAATATTCAAATCATGACCCTCCATACGCTTTTGCAATAATGGAATCACCACATCCGGGCCCGCTTTTGGATTCAGTTCCAGCTTGTACATCTCGGCTTTGGAGTTGATTCGTTCCCGAGCCTCCTCTCCTTTCTTCTGCACATGACCCAATTCTTGATTTAAGGTATGTATCTCTTTCTCGAAACGACTCATCTCCTTATTGAAATTATCCACCTCGATAGTCACTCCCGTTAATTCTGTCATTTCACCTAGCACCTCCTTTCGGACACCCTCAGATTCAATAATCATTCTTTCAGATGCTTTGATTTCAATCTGAAGTTTGGATTGGTTGACTTTGGCGTCTTTGTAACGGGTCAATTCACCCAAAATGGGACTCAACTTATCGTAGATATCCAATTGATCAAGTTGGGTGCGGTAAGTTTCTATTTCCTTCTTTAGAAATTCTTGTTCCCCTTTCTTTGACGCCAGCGCAGCAGTCATTTTTTGGATGTCAGATTTGACTTGTTGAACCGCCTGTAGATTTTGTAGCTTCGCATCCAAATCGGCCTTGAGGTGATTATCCGCTTCTATCTGCGTTTCTGTTGCTGCCCGGTCTTCTTTACTCAATATGCGTATGTGATCTAATCGGTCTTTTTCAAGTGCTACCTCGTCTTTTACCGTTTTGAATTTCTCATAGGCAGCAATGCTTATTTTTCGATAAATAGAAGCACCCGTTAGATTTTCCAGCAATTGCCCTCTTTCACTTTTATCCGCTTTCAAAAATCTTGAGAATTGTCCCTGCGACAAAATAATCGACTTGACAAATTGATCGTATTTGAGACCAATGAATGCTTCATTTTTTGCCGGTACCTCACTCTTTTTAAGATCAAGAGGTGTACCATTAGCATCATAAATAAACATCTCATAATCCTTGAGATTACCCGTACGCGTTCGGCTTAATGACCAGGAGGATGTATATTTTTGGTCGTGAATCTCATAAGTAATCGATGCAGAAGCTTCATCCGTATGGTGAGTCATTACGGAACCCAAACCTTCTATGTTCGACTTGGTTATGGATCCTTTGAATCTTGGAATTTTATTAAAAAGCGCCAATGTAATTACATCAAGTAATGTTGATTTCCCCGATCCAGTAGGTCCGGTAATTGCAAATATACCTGCAGTTTTAAGAGGTTCTTCTTCAAAAGAAATGACATTTTCTCCTTTGAGATTATTGATATTTTTGAATGCTATTTTCAGGATTTTCATAAAGAATCGGAGTGATGAATGGATTCTAATAATTCGATAAAGGCATCCTTTAGCATGTCTTGTTTTTCCGTACTGGCAGTCTCATTTTCCAACAACTTTTCAAAAACATCCATAGGTTTCAGATCTTCTACACGATCACCTTTTTCAAAGAGATCAGATGTATCTTTGGCCCCATGTAAGAAAGTCGTTTTGCTTTTAAGAATTGAAAAATTTTCGTTCGCTGCATAATCTGAAATCAACTGCTCAACATTGGACAACAGCAGTGCGCTGAACGCTTCTTCTTTGATGTCCAGCTCCACAAATGACTTTAATGTAAATTCAGGAGCATACACTTCCAATTTTTCGCATACCTCATCAAACGTTCCACTCATTTTCAACAGTTGTCTCATTTTGGGAACCTCAATTACTTCCGGAGCTAAAAACTTGCCTTCCTTCAATTCTACGACCAACACACATTTCTTATCCTCTTTCTCCGAAAAACTCAAGGCGATGGGAGAACCCGAATAGCGTATGTTAAGATTTCCACCGATAATTTGAGGTCGATGAATATGCCCCAAAGCAACATAACCAAATCGATCCGGAAAAATACTGGACTCTACGGCAGCAGCATTGCCAATATGAATATCCCGCTCACTATCACTCGTCGAAGCACCTTTCGCATACAAATGTCCCATGGCAAGAGCGGGGACGTCTGGATAAGAAGATGAAATTAATTCTGCCAACTTATTATAATGCTGCTGGATACCAAATTGCAAGGCTTCTGTTCGGCTTTCGAATTCCTTATCCGAATACAAGTTTCTCAAATCTTTATCCCGTAAAAAAGGGACTGCCGCTGCGATCAATTCAATTTCTCCTTCTTTGCCTTTGATTTCAATAAGTTCGTCTTGAAGCTCTTTCTTAGCCCCTCCAACGACGCTGATCCGTATGTGTTTTAGAATTTCCTGAGGTGCATCGATTAATCCAACCGAATCATGATTCCCTCCCGTAATTATTACCTGAATATTCAATCCAATCAACCTACTCAAAAAGCGATAGTATACCTCTCGATCTTTGACCGATGGATTGGCAATATCAAAAATATCACCGGATACCAAAAGGACATCAATTTCCTCGCGTTTTATAAATTTGATCAACCAATCTAAAAACATCTCCAATTCAGGAACCAGGCTTTGTTTGAGCAACACCTTTCCAATATGCCAATCTGCCGTATGGAGTATCTTCATTTCCAAATATTATTAAAAAAGCAAATATATGATTAATGAGGAAGTTCTCCATTATTGTATTACTGAGATATGTTTGAACATACAAACCATACGTTTATTGAATCAAAAACACAAAAAGTGCTCATTTGGAATCAAATAACAAACAGACGCCCAACATTGAAATATTTATCAATTTGAACCTTTTTAAAATAAATATTGAAATAACACCCTACACATGTCAACCATCTGGAGCAAGCGAATGCCCAATAAGTGCGGGATATTCCGACATGTCACCGAAATACTTTATTCATACTTATATATATATTCTTCGTTTAAGCTAAATTAAAAAAGCTATTGACTTTACTATTATTGTTATTGACATTTGCGTCTGTGTTAGGATATCCAAACCAATAACGTGATTTAATTACATGCGTTAATCCCTTTTACAACTTACTAAAAGCATTTTAATTTTTCTTATGCAAGTGGCTTGTGTTCAAGAGACTGCTTCTGTAATGGGCTTCGTATGTCTTCTGAGCTCTTTGGCTTATGCCATAGCTTTGTCCATTTTGAGGATTGTTAATTTGTGTTTCAAGTATCATTAAATCGTATTGCGCACGCTTTGAATCACTACAACCATATTTATTAATTGTGTTAAAATTATTATCAAGAAAATTACAAGATTGTTTTCGTATTTATTATCATTTGCCATTATCGTTTCTGCAATTTCTTGTACGGTAAATAAAATTTCAGAAGGAGATGAACTCATTAATCAAGAAGAGCCGGTTTCAGCGATTCAGCAAGAGCAAGATGAAAATGCTCTGTAAATTATGCAGTCCATTTCTTTAGATAATGGTATGTTAAATTTTGAATCTTTCGAACAATTGGATGAAGTT
Source organism: Bacteroidota bacterium (assembly GCA_039194925.1). Taxonomy (GTDB): domain Bacteria; phylum Bacteroidota; class Bacteroidia; order Chitinophagales; family Saprospiraceae; genus CAJXUU01. Next base: position 1,909 of record JBCCVV010000146.1, on the reverse strand, counting down.
ACCAATGTGCTCCTTTCTCATAATGAGATCGAAGTCGTACAGTACCTTAGTAGTCTTTACTTTGACCAAGGCATTCAGATCCAGGCTATTAACCATATTTTGGAACGAATGAAATGGAGAACGGGTGAATTGACCGAAGCTGATTTGAATTATTCTGTAGTACAATCCGATAAAATGTTGTATGTGAAGGACAACAACTTGTTTTGGGTCGTCACAAATCAAGATCAAATCTTTAAGGTGGAAGACGCTTACTATTTGGTTGATGGAGTAGATATGTATACCGATATTGATCTGGAAAAATTAAAGGCAGCTATTGATAATCCGAAAAAGAAAGCGGAATTGCAGAATACAGATCTTCAAATCAATACGATGGACAGCTCAACCAGAAGCTTCTCTGATGATCTATGGGAAGATTCCGAAACTGTGGTTATTGGTTCAACTCCTATTTTTTGTCAGGATGTTGCCTGTTGCTTCTCAGGTTTATATATTTCTCCATGTGCAATTCAAGCTATTGGATGTCCTAATAATACAGGATGTGTAATTGAATTTCAATGTGGGTCGGATGATACTGTGCAAGAATTCGAGGGAAGATCTTACTGGTATACCTTCAAAACGTACTACTGTGGATAGTATTGCCCATACATGAATTACAAAGTTAGAGTAAACCATAATTTCACAAGTAGTTTGCCTAATGCGAACCTAAGCAGTAATTACAAGTACAACTTGAATGGAACTACATATACTCTTAGCCAATCAGGTGCAAGTTCTTCGATTTCTCTTAGTCTAACACATCAGTTAGGTCTTATTCGTAGAAATGATCCAGGATATTTTCCAAATATCTCTCACGTAAGTGCTCTTTGTACTGGTGCTGCAAGTAATGGACAATCGGTAACTTTGAACTAACAAATGTAAGTTATCCATAATCGATAAAGCCACTCGAATACTGGGTGGCTTTGTTTTTATTCTAGCTATTACATACAATATATTTAGAAACAATGATCTGTTGGACTAGGTAATCAAAAAACTCGCCTCGAAAAGATTTTTGATCATCTAACCGATCGTATGCTTCCATAAAAAAGATTGAGTTCACTTTGGCTAAATATGGTGTTGATAGTTAACCGCAACAAACTCCAGGAATTCGCAAAGATTGTCAGGATTTGACTTTATAATTCTTAGTATTCTATGTAAATGAGCACAAACGGTCAAGTGCCATGCAGCACAAATAATATCACAAAGCGGATTTAACAGAAGTATAAAAAAATGGAACGGGCATCGCAATTCACGATACCCATTCCGTAAGGTGTTTTTGAGAAATGATCTCTACCTTAGTTGATAATCAATTTTTGTGCAGATTTTCGGTTTCCCAGAAATTAGGTGTACAAAGCCGCTCTCTGGAAGATATTCCGCTTTATTCGCTGAAAAAGACACTTCCTGAAGATGGGAGAAAGCACAGGAAATATCTGCCACTGCGTATAACTTTTTATCGTACAACAATACTTTCGCCAACGTTGCCCTTTGATTTATTATGTTATTAAATGCATGCCCATCCACAAAACCACCATCATTTCCCTGATCTAATTGGTTTTGAAACAGATGGTTGGAAAGCTCAATATTGAAGCAACCCAATGGCAATTCTGGTAGGTCGTGGGCCTCTGATGCGAGCGTCATCTCAAATGAGTTCGAAAACATTAAATGAATAGTTGATAAAGACAGAAGAGCAATCATACGAGCGAAAGTGTGTAAAGCGTTTTGTTCATGATATGTAATTTTGGCATAATCGCTGTTAATATACTGATTTATAATCATATATACTAAATTATCAATCAATTAGATTTTCTTACACTTATCATAACCCCATAAACCCAACATTAGAATCCTCTTGCAAATTTTCTCAATTCTGACTCGGATT
>JBCCVV010000145.1:0-17035 GCA_039194925.1 Bacteroidota bacterium | reverse complement strand
AGGTAACTTTAACGCATCTAAAAAAGAAAATAAATGCATAGTATTGAGACTATAACAGTCAATGTTAATTCAATAATTAGTTGCATTTATTTTCTTTTTTAGATGCGTTAAAGTTACCTTAATAGCTCTACTCTATTATGAGCTTTTTCATTTCTCAGCGTTAACGGAATGACTTAGTGGTAAGCATTTACCCTTCGAAAAGTAAAATATGCCCCTACTGGTCGTAAAATGAGCTTCATTTTTGACCATTTATACTATTGATAATCAAAAAAATACTAATTTTGCAGCCCTTATGAAAAAATGCATTTTATTCTTGATAACCGCCGTAGCATTGATTGCTTGTAAATCTGAATTCGAAAGAGTGAGAACGAGCAATAAGCCTGAATTGGTTTATCAGAAGGCATTGGAGTATTATGACAAGGAGGAATGGGTAAAGGCACAGACCTTATTGGAACTTTCAATACCCAATTATCGAGGTAAGTCGGAAGCAGAAGAGCTCTTTTTAAAATTTGCCTACACGCATTACTACAATAATGAATTCATCCTTTCTGCTCATTATTTCAAAAGCTTTGCTTCCACCTTTTACAACAGCGATAAAAAAGAAGAAGCAGAATTCATGTCGGCATATTCTAATGTTCAATTGTCTCCCAACCCGAAATTGGATCAGACCTATACCGAAAAAGCCATAGAGGGATTGCAAACATTCGTAAATACATTTCCCAGAAGCGAGCGTGTAGCGGAATGCAATCAATTGATTGATGAACTGAGAGCGAAACTAGAACAAAAAGCGCTGGAACAAGGAGAATTGTATTACAATATAGGTCAATACGAAGCCGCTGTTAAGTCGTTTTCAAATATGCTAAATGATTATCCAGATGCCGTTCAGGCAGAAAAGGTAAGGTATTTGATGCTTAAGGCTACCTATGAGTTTGCTAAGAAGAGTATCTTTGATAAGAAATTGGAACGATTTGAAGAAGCCTTGGTGTTATATAACAAGTTTAAAAAACAACATCCTGAATCCAAATACAATAATGAGGTAAAGGATATCAATTCTAATATTGTTGAAGAATTAAAAAAACTGAAAGCATGAGCGATATTAAAAGTAAAGTACAATCTATAGATCCCAATGTAGCTGCAAGAGATATCAAGCATATCGCAGGGACTACAGGGAACATTTACGAAGTGCTTAATGTCATCTCAAGAAGAGCTGCCAATCTTTCTCAAGACCTAAAAATCGAATTGCACTCTAAGTTGGATGAGTTTGCGACTACAACCGACGCAATAGAGGAGGTACACGAAAATAAAGAGCAGATCGAAATATCCAAATTCTACGAAAGGTTGCCCAACCCGGCAATTATTGCATTCACCGAGTATATGAATGGCGAACTAGAATACAGAAATAGGGACAAAGAGTAAGAAGTGAACTTTGGATTCAAATAGGTATGGACTAATTTGGATCACTAAATCATTAAAATGAGTACTATTTTAGACGGCAAGAAGATCATCCTGTGTATTACGGGTTCCATTGCCGCCTATAAGGCAGCTTCATTAGTAAGACTTTTTGTAAAAGCAAATGCCGATGTGAGGGTAATCATGACTCCATCGGCTTGTTCTTTTATTACCCCTCTTACGCTTGCTACACTATCCAAACACGAAGTACATACCGAAGTTTCGGACGGAGCGAGTTGGAACAATCATGTCGAACTTGGTCTTTGGGCAGATGCCATGATCGTGGCTCCTACAACTGCTACCACTCTAGCCAAGATGGCAAACGGAATTGCGGATAACATGGTGGTTGCTACCTATTTGTCAGCAAAATGTCCCGTATATATTGCTCCGGCAATGGACCTCGATATGTGGAAACACCCAAGCACCAAATCGAATCTCCACAAACTGGAATCGTATGGAAATAAAATTATTCCGGTAGGCGATGGAGAATTGGCTAGTGGCCTTCACGGTGAAGGAAGAATGGCCGAGCCTGAAGAAATAATTAACTTCATGGTAGAGGCCTTTTCAGCAAAACAGGACCTGAAAGGCAAGAAAATACTAGTTACTGCCGGTCCGACTTATGAAGCTATTGATCCGGTACGTTTTATTGGAAACAGAAGTTCTGGCAAAATGGGAGTAGCTATAGCTGAAGCCTGTGCAAATCGTGGAGCTCAGGTTGAACTCATATTAGGGCCTTCGAAGCTACTGGTAGCCCACCCTAATATAAACTGTACCAGAATTCAATCAGCAGAAGAAATGTATACTGCATCGATTGATGTCTTCGAAGCTTGTGACGCTGCTGTGATGGCAGCTGCAGTTGCAGATTACACCCCCAAATCTGTTTCCGATACCAAAATCAAAAAGAAAGAAGGTGACCTCAACATACCACTTCAAAGGACTAAAGATATCGCTGGACATCTTGGTTCCATTAAGAAAAATCAGATTTTAGTGGGTTTTGCTTTGGAGACCAATGATGAAATTGCCAACGCAAATCGAAAATTACAAAAGAAAAACCTGGATTTCATCGTTTTAAATTCGTTAAACGATAAAGGAGCCGGATTTCAACATGACACAAATAAAATAAGGATCATTAAAGCTTCCGGAGATTCTTTGGAATTTGAATTGAAACGCAAATCAGAAGTAGCGAAAGACATTGTCGATGAGATGGTAAAATTGATGTAGTCTTTTGTCTAAAAAAAGAAAAGTATTTTATGAAATATTACGTTCGGTCAATTTTAGGTGTACTATTATTCCTTTCCTGGCTTACGGCAAGTGCACAGGAGTTCAATCTATCCGTCAAGGTATCCGCACCGGCAATTTCGATTGCAGATCCTAAAATATTTGAAGCACTGCAAGTGGAAATGGAAAACCTCTTTAATGGCAATCAATGGACTGAAGATGTATTTGACGATCATGAGCGAATTAGTGGAACTGTTCAATTGACCATACAGGAAGAATTTACAGCTACTTCCTTCAGAGGAGAATTGATTATACAAGTATCCAGGCCTGTATTCAATTCTCAATATTCTTCTCAGACGATGCGCTACCTTGATCGTAATATTACTTTTAGCTATGACGGATTGCAGCCTGTACAAAGAACCGATGATGGATATCTTGACAATTTTTCCTCTACGCTAAGTTTCTATGCGTATTATATGCTTGCAGTAGACTATGATACGTTTTCCTCTTTAGGGGGTGACAAATATTTTGAAAAAGCTTTTAATATTTATAACGGACTGCCTGGTACGGTACAGCGTGGAGACAGTGGCTGGACTCCGGATGACAAACGACAACAAAATAGATATTACCTTATAGAAAATGCAAGAAGCCCAAGATTCCGAAGATATCGTGAAGCGATGTACGCGTATCATAGATTAGGCCTGGACAAAATGTACGAGGATCCAATCGCTGCGCGCCAAGTCATATTAGAGGCCATTACTGATGTGGGAAGAGTAGATAAAGAAGTGCAAAATACCATTCTTCCTAGAATGTTTTCAGATGCCAAAAGAATTGAGATTCTTGATATCTTCATCGTAGCCGATCCAGATCAAAAAACCAAGGTACGAAACATTATGATCGGGATAGATCCGCAGCAAACAGAGGCCTATAAAGATTTGCGCTAATTCAAAGAACAGTGTATACCTTGAGTAAAAAGCACATTGCCATTTTCGCTTCTGGTTCAGGAAGCAATGCCAGAAAAATTCTTGAATATTTCGAAGATCGGGAAGATGTCGAAGTAGCGTTGATTGTATCAAACAAGAAAAAAGCAGGCGTACGCCATCATGCCAAAGAGTTTGGTGTTCCCACATTAATAATAGATAGACCTTTCTTTTACGATGCTAAAGGAATTCTGAAAGTACTTTCCAAAGAAAAAGTGGACCTTGTAGTACTGGCCGGATTTCTATGGCTTATCCCCAAATACCTGATTGAAGCATATCCAGATAAAATCGTCAATATCCACCCTGCCCTACTTCCCAAATATGGAGGTAAAGGTATGTTTGGGCATCATGTCCATGAAGCGGTAAAGGCCAACAACGAAAAAGAGTCAGGAATGACTATTCATTACGTAAACGAGCATTTTGATGAAGGCAATCATATTTTTCAGGCGAAGTGTAGCTTAGATGAGTGTGATTCCGCTGAAGACATAGCCAAGAAGGTTTTGAAACTGGAGCATGCGCATTATGCTAGAGAGATCGATGGTCTTCTCTCCACGAAAAAGGAGTCCATATAAAGGCAATTCACTTTTACAATTGAAATCATATAGTCTCAAAATATATTCTGGGTATTACGGAGTTTGTTCGATCATCACGGACTAAATAGTACACCTTATTTCCACATACCCTTACCTTTAAAACATGTTCATTAATCGTAAGCACTTTTTTAAAGTTTAAATCTTCTTTGATCACGTTAAGAACATAATCTTTCATTCCATTGTATTGAAGAAAGAAGGCTCTTTCCGTATTTGTGTCATTAAAAATTTTGTCCCATTTTGTAATTGATACCTTCTTTTCTACAATTTCATCCGTATAAAGATGGAGCGAATCAAGAACGGCGTTGGCAATCAATATACCTTCATTCATAATTGCAAACGAATTCTTCTCATGGACTTTAAGTAAAACCTTATCCAAAAAATCTCCCGTACTTTGCGCTCTTCGAATACGTCTATTGATACTAGGATCGTTCGTAGTTATTGTTCCGACATTGGAACCATATGCTATTTCTTCCCTATAATTATTTTTTAATTCGATTAATTGCGGAAGAGAAATTTTCTTCAATAATGAATCTTTATTTTCCTTAATACTTACAATACTTTTTTCCAGCCCATTGTATCGTTGAAATTCATAAATCCATTGTTTATCATGATACAAAACACAATTTCCAAATACCTGTCGAAAAGTCTTTCTTGAATACTTCGGACCTTTAATGATCTTACCATCAGATACGAATACTACCACATAACCATTTTTGTACTTCACCAATAGTTGACCAATACAGTTTATAATTATGTCTTGAATTTTGTGATCAAAGAAAAACGCATTCAAATAATTGCCCTCCAAGTCATATAAGGACAATTTTGTATTTCCTCTCAAATGGGTCTTCTTTAATACCACCAAATGATCATAGATTACCTCAAAATTCTTAATCCAATATTTAGGTTCCTTTTCGATTTCCTCAATTACACGTTCGGCTCTAATGGTAATTTCATCTAGGGTATTGTTTCTTCTGATCATCCAAATGGTATCCGGGATTTCATCCATTCGTTCGAATCGAACACTTTGGTAACCAATATGAAATATTTCAAGATATTCGTCAAAGTTTAATTTGAATCTTCCATTTGGAGTTGTAAATACTACCGTATCCGATGTCAATATATGTGCATTCTCTAAAGGCGAGTTTTCTTCCAAACTGTAAACTACCTTTTCTACGACATTCTGGGCATTCACCCCCGATGAGTAAAAAAGCATGCAATGCATGAGTAAGAAAATGGTAATTAATGGTGCTTTTGACCGGTTCATCCTATCAAATCTTTAAGTTATAATTTCAGTAAGTCTTTGGTCTTTCACTATCACGATATTCCTCAAAATAACACCCTATAAGAGGAAATGCTTTTCAATACTACTTATTAAACTCCAAACTACCATTACAATAGTTATATTCATTTGCTACAATACCCTTAAATATCGTGTAAAACACATCATTTGGATCGGATCATACTTCTTTTGACATTCAATTTGCTTATTCAATACCAAAGGAATGATACCTTTAGCATTTGTCTAAAATTTCATTTGAAGGCATATTCTATTAAATAGATGAATTGATGCAATTTTTAAATACGAAGTGATTTAAAAACTAATTGTTAACATTTTTATCAATTATTGATAGTCTATGAGTTATAGAAGTGCACGTTTAAAAATACAACTAGTGAAAACATTAAAATCTCAAATTCGTAACTTGTTGATAATCAGTGTCAATATTTTAATTTTGACAATACGTTTTTAAATCACTTCTACTTATAAGAATAATTCGAAATCGAATATGTACAGATATCTTTTTATAAAATTAATCCTCCTTTTAGTCATAAATTCCAATGAGGCAAATGCCCAATACTTCCAGCAAGACGTCTCATACCAAATCACCGCCAGTCAAGACACCAGTAATCATACGATTACCGCAATGTGCGACATCACCTACACCAACAATTCTTCCAATGAATTAGATACCTTCTTTCTTCACTTATGGGCCAATGCATTTTCCGACAAACTTTCAGCTTTCAACCATCAGGCAATCCGAATGGGACAATTGGAGTTTTACTTTGCCAAGGAAAAGGAAATGGGAGGCTACAACAACCTGGAAGTCACTTTTCAAGGAAGAAATGTCACGCTATACAGTTGGAAAGGGAATACAGATGTAGTCTATTTTCTGCTTCCTAAAAAACTACAACCCTCCGAAACTGTAGAAATTAAAACAAAATATAACCTGAAGTTACCTCAGAAGGTAAGCAGAATGGGCTATACACGATATGACGACTTCTTGATGTATTGGTATCCCTCTCCTGCCGTTTATGATGCAAAAGGCTGGCATCCGATGCCTTACCTCAATATGGGTGAAACCTATATGGAAGTTGCAGATTTTGAGGTCGATTTTAATTCTCCATTGGAATCCGTGATTGCAAGTGTACTTCCAGATGAAAATTCCAAGGGTAGTCAAAGATTCTATAAAGCCCATGATGTAATTGACTTTGCCATTGCGACAAGCACCAATAAAAATGTACGCTTACATCCCTTGAGATCAAAAAAAGGAAAAGAGATTGATCTTCAAATCATGACACGCTATCTAAAAAGAGACTCAAGTACAGTAGTTTATTTGCAAAAAGCGCTGGAGTATTTTGAGCCTCTAATTGGTGACTTTCCTTATTCCTCGCTTGCAGTGATGGATAAAGGAAAGAAATCTACCAGCGGAATGGAGTATCCCGGTTTAATAACTGTAAGTGGTATGGATGATGCATCGGAAGACTTTGAATACTACTTGGTCCATGAGCTATTGCATCAATGGTTCTACAGTGCATTGGCCTTCAATCAGAGAGATTTTGCATGGCTGGATGAAGGGCTTACGACATATTATCAGCAGCGTTACTATAAGGAAATTAAAGGAGTAGATCACTACTCTACCAAAGGAAAATTCGTAATGCATGAGGGTCAACAGCCCATACTTCATACTGTGGCTCGAGCCCAGGCCTGTCGCCATTATCATCTACCTCTGAATACTGACGTAAGTAAGGTCAATCCAATAAATTATGGATTCAATGCGTATGAAATACCTGCCCGAATGTTTGCTTATCTCGCTGACTATGTAGGACATAGGAAGTTTGACACTGCTATTCAGGCTTTTTATAGTAAATGGAAAGACAATCATCCCGGACCTCAAGATCTGAAGAAAGCGATGGAGGAAGTCTCAAATAAAAATCTCAATTGGTTTTTTGATGACTTGATTAATAGAGATTGGTCCTATGACTATGAGGTCAAAAGAATCGATAATGGGAAACTGGAAGTCGAGCATAAACACGGATCAACCCCTCCCTATAAAATTACCTTTAGTTCGAAAGATGGTCAGACCAAAGAGGTTTGGGTTGAAGGACATGAAGGAATAGAATTAATTCCACTTCCGGGAGAAGAGTATATTCGTGCAATCATTGATGAGAATGGATTATCAATGGATATCAATACCAACAACAATTCTATCAATGTAAAACGCCCCATAAAACTTGTGCCAGGTATAAAACTAGATGATGGACGATATCGAGAATTGTATTTTTTACCTACTGTTTCCTACAATACCTCTGATGGAGGAATGTTGGGATTAGCCTTGTACAATTCTTCATTTCCCAGCAAAAAACTAAAATGGGCTCTTTCTCCGGCATATGGAGTTAATTCTTCCAAACCTGTAGGAGAAGCCTGGATAAGTTATGATCATTATTTGAAAAGCGAAAAAATCAGAAAACTCCAATACAAGATCAATGCAAAATCATACAGCTTTCGCAATAGCGAAACGTTGGAATCAGCTCTTCGCTACACTCGATTCAGTCCACATGTATCCCTCCATTTCAAACATCAGCTCAATGAACAACTTTACAGCAAAGTATACCTAAAAACAATATTCTTAAATGAAGAAAAATTTGTCTTTAATGATGAAGATTTTTCTATCGGAAATGATCAAAGTTCTATTCTAAGACTTGGTTATGAGCGCTATAATTTTTGGAATTTAGGACCATCCGAATTTATTACTAATCTGGAATATCAGCCTTACACGAATAGTATAGGCGAACGTCATCATTATCTCAAACTCAACGCTGAATACTACAAATCATTTGCTTATTCCCCGGGCAGATCGGTAGATTTTCGATTCTGGGCTTCTTATTTTATCTCCAATTCACAAAGAGAATCGAGTAATTATGATGGAACGTTCGCAAGAGGTGCCTCAGCGCTAATCTATCAGGGCTTCAACGATTATGCCTATGACGGATATTTCTTCAACAGAGCCAATCAAGGCGCCAGTCTGGACAATCAGATTGGTTATCAGGGCGGAGGGTTCAAAACTCCTTTTGGCAGTCAGTATTCGATTGGCCAAACCAATGATTTTGCTATTGCACTGAACTTAAAATCCAACCTTCCCATTAAGGCGCCAAGATTCTTTCCTCTCAAGTTATTCCTTGATGTCGGGTATTTCAGATCAAAAGAAACGGTAGAATCAGAATTAGAAGGCACTAGCATCTACAGTGGCGGTGTAATGCTGGAATATGGTGAAGGAGCATTTTGCGTTTATCTGCCTCTGATCAATAGTCAGGCAATAAGCGATATTTACGAAATTGAAGGAATAGGCACCTTGGGCAGAGTGAGCTTCAAAATCGATCTTATCCGATTTAATCCATGGGATATTGCCGAAGACTTTAGTTTTTAGTTGAATCACAAGGCGCAGCAAGAACGACTAAGAAATACACAAAGATTGGATGAGGGTTTAGATTATTCATTCATTAACTAAATTTCTCTTCATAACATTTACATTTGCAGCATAAAGAAATGTGAACATGCAAGAATTACAACAAATCATCGAACAAGCCTGGGAAAACAGAGCACTACTTCAGGAAGAAAATACAAAATCATCGATTCGCTCAGTTATCGAATTACTCGATAAAGGAAAATTAAGAGTGGCTGAACCTGATGGTGATAATTGGAAAGTAAACGACTGGGTAAAGAAAGCTGTAGTAATGTACTTTCCTATCCAGGAAATGCATACGATTGAAGTAGGCCCATTCGAATTCCACGATAAGATTCCGTTGAAAACCGACTATAAGGCTCAGGGAGTTAGAGTTGTACCTCATGCGATTGCCCGACATGGTTCTTATCTGGAATCCGGAGTGATTATGATGCCGAGCTATGTAAATATAGGGGCTTGGGTAGGTTCAGGAACTATGGTTGACACATGGGCTACAGTTGGATCCTGTGGCCAAATCGGAAGAAATGTGCATTTATCAGGTGGCGTAGGTATTGGTGGAGTTTTAGAGCCTTTACAAGCTACTCCAACGATTATCGAAGACAATTGCTTTATTGGCTCTAGATGCATTATTGTAGAAGGTGTTCGTGTGCGGAAAGAGGCAGTAATAGGTGCTGGAGTTACCATTACAAAATCTACTAAAATCATCGATGTGACGGGTTCAGAGCCGGTGCATTACAGAGGTGAGGTTCCAGAAAGATCGGTTGTGATCCCAGGCAGTTACACAAAAGAATTTCCGGCGGGGAACTTCAACGTAAACTGTGCGTTGATCATAGGAAAAAGAAAGGCCAGTACGGACAAAAAAGTAAGTCTGAATGACGCCTTGCGAGATCATAATGTGGCGGTATAAAAACCAGAATTTTGGATTTTGAAAAATTACATACTGAATTAAAACTTACCACTTCCCGATCTGGTGGAAGTGGTGGTCAACATGTAAATAAAGTCGAAACTAAAGTTACGTTACGATTTGATATCAAAAATTCGGAGGTACTATCTGACGATCAAAAGAAAAGGATTATTACCAAACTAAAAAATCAGATCAATAAGGACTTTGAGTTGATTATGCATCAGGAGACGGACCGTTCTCAACTAAAAAACAAACAGAAGATCATTAAAAAGTTCGATGCACTCATCAAATCTACATTGAAGGAACAAAAGAAAAGGAAACAGTCCAAGATTCCCCAAGCCGTTAAACAAAAAAGGCAAGAAGATAAAAAACGTCGATCCGAGTTAAAATCCAACCGAAAAAAGATCCAGCTTTGAAATTGTTGACGTACAATCTTTAACAATCCAATCTCGTTTTTTAAGTAAAATCAACTCCCATGCGTATTTATTCTCTAAGTAAAGTCCTGGCAGCTCCGGTTGTTACTGCTTTGATTATTATCCTCTTTTTACAATATAACGAGGGATATAACATGGGTTTTTGGTTTGTCCTACCCGTTGTAATTACAGTGGTCCTCTACATCTCCCACGAAGAAATCGATTTTTGGTATTTGCAGCGAAATCCCATACAACTTGATCAGGAAATTATTAATCTCTTAAACAAATACGTTCCATTTTATCGAGGGTTGAATATAGAGGATAAGATTAAATATCACAATCGACTCAGCCAATACATTACCGGCAGGAGTTTCAAATCTGTAGGTTCTTCCGAAATGAAAAACGTTCCTTACGATGTAAAAGCAATGATCTCCACCAGTGCAGTACAGCTTGCCTTTTATATGGACGATTATTTGATCGGTGATTTTGATCGCATTTTTGTATACAAACATCCTTTTGGCAGTCCCAGACATAAGTTTTTGCATACAGTGGAGACTGAGGCAGAAGATGGTGTTATTATTTACTCGCTTGAACAGTTGATCCCAGGCATTACCAATCCAAAAATGTATTACAATATAGGCATGCATGGATATGTAGACGCATTTATTAAAGCGAATCCTACGGCTCCATCCCCCCCCAGACTAGGTGCAGACTGGATGGATATCCTGGGTATTTCCGGCTTGACCAAAAGACAAATATTAGCTACCATTGGATATGACAGTGCAGATTTGTTGGTAGTGCTCGGTACCTGCTACTTCACCTATCCGGAGGCCTTCGACAAGCGTTTACCAGAATTGAAAAAAGAACTGGATATTTTATTTGAAAAGTCGAAAATCTGAGGTGATTTAACCTTCAGGCAGTTTACCATCGCCACGAACCCAAATATCCCGTTGCGGAAAAGGGATGCTAATTTCATTTTCTCTGAATAATTCATCTATCCGAAATCTAAGATCGCTTTTTATATCTTCTATAATTAAATACCTTTTCGAGAAAAAATACACGGTAAAATTAAGAGCACTATCTCCAAATTCATTGAAACGAACAAAAGGAACGGGATAATCCAAAACCTGATGATGCTCATTAGCCGCCGTAAGTAATAATTTTTTCACAAGGTTTGTATCACTGCCGTAGGCAACTCCAACGGATATATCAAAGCGAACAGACTCGACAAAATGCGTCCAGTTTTTTACACTGTCATTCACCAGTTTTGAGTTGGGAACGATAATCGAAACATTCGATCTTGTCTCTATGATCGAAGAACGCAATCCTATTTTTTTAACGGCACCTACATCCGAGCCTACTTGCATGACATCACCTACCGAAACCGTACGCTCAAATAATAGAACCAATCCTGAAAAAAAGTCATTAAACGTTTGTTGTAATCCTAGACCGACACCAACCAAAAGTGCAGCCGCACCTCCAAGAATGAGGGTCATATCAATACCCATTCCTTCAATCGCAAGAATTGTTGCAATGAAATAGATTAAATATTTCAGCAATTGATTGATAGCAAATCGACTTCCTTGATCAATATGTCGACGCTTGAATAGTCCAAACAATGCAACTTGAGTAAGCACCCAAATGAAAATCCTGGCAACCAGAAAAATGACTACAACCGTTAGAATCTTTGAAGTTGTAAACTGCCAATCGTTTCCATTTGCGAGCGGATACCTGAACAATACTAAATTCCAATCCAATTTTTTGATCAGTGCGATTCCCGCCAACGTAATGACAATGTATTGAACCAACTTATTAATTGTCGTTCGTACGTTTTCCGGGTTCTCGTCTTTATCCAATTTAACTTCGCGGCGGTCTTTTTCATATTTGTTGATCAGAATGTTAGAAAAAAACCATTCGGTCAACCATGCCCCTATCAGTACAATCAGGCCAATGAGAATGATGCTGTATCGTATGACAATCCTACCATCGTCAATATTAAAAAGCTCAGCATCAAGCTGGAAAAGTTTTATCAGAAAGTAGAGCGAGAAGAGAATGATCAGCTTGCGCAAATATCCTTCGAATCGTCTTCGATTGGGTCCATCAACATCATTTGTTTGAAAAAACTCAATCCTCCATTTGGCATTTGTGAGTTTCCACGCTGCGTACGAAATCAACAGGATAAAGAACAATCCGAATAGGTGCGCCACGGAAAAATCCAAGTTACCTACACGAAATAAGACAAATTCGAAAAACCTGTTTAACATGTTACAAATCTAATCATTTCGTTGATCTGTAAATAATTATTGTTAAGAATTAGCCTCAGTCAGAAATGTTTGGACTTCGGGTTAAAAAAATCATAAGAAGTTGAGTCTATATAACCCAAATGTCCTTTTGAAGGTTTAATTGCCATATTGAATTGGGATTTTACTTTTTCTTATCTCAAAGAATATGTAAATTTTCCGTTTCATAGCGAAATACGAACTTAAACTCATTTTATAATATGAAAGAGCAATCACTCTGGTACCTCGAAAATATTGATGTCACAGGAATTTTTTGTCCCAAGAAATTGGATTCAAATCATGCCATGGTGCACAAGACCTTCAAGAAAGGAGATTACATCTATATGCCCGATCAAAGTAGTGATAAGGTCTTTTTCTTAAATGAAGGAAGAGTCAAAATTGGTACTTACGGCGAAAATGGAAAAGAAATTACCAAAGCGATCTTGAACAAAGGAGAGGTATTTGGAGAATTGGCCATGATAGGAGAAGATAAACGAAGAGATTTCGCCTATGCCATGGAAGACAGTGTTGCTTGTGTACTGACTACCGATGAGATGAAATCAATGATGAGAGATCATAGTGGGTTGAGTTTATTTTTTATGAAAATCATGGGAAGTCGTGTTTTGGAAATGGAACAACGACTTGAATCCCTGGTATTTAAAGATAGCAGGAGTAGAATCGTAGAATATTTGGTAGATCTGGTAAAAAAGAACGGGCAAAGAGTCGGTTACGAATGGGTTGTTCGTAAATTCATTACCCATCAGGAAATCGCAAACCTTACCGCTACTTCCAGACAAACGGTAACGACAGTATTAAATGAACTCCGCGCCAATAATCTCTTGACATTTAATCGTAAACGACTGCTGGTAAGGGATTTGGAAAACCTTGAAGCTGAAATCGTTTAGTATTTTATCCACATTTCAGTTATTGAATTCTTTGTGTGACCTTTGAGTGAGGTATCTATGTTCATTTAGAAATGTTCTATGACCCTATAATTTCCTTTCCATGAGAATTTCATCAATGGACTCTCCCTCCCAGATCATGGCATTTTTCTCTCTTCCATATTCCACAAAACCCATTTTTACATAAAGTTGTATTGCAGCATCCGAAATATGGCTCGCACCTAAAAGTACACTTTGCATACCGAATAACTTAGTCACCCTGTAGCCTTACCAAAAATTAAGACAATTCAAAAATTAACTAAATTTGAATTGATATGAAAAAGAGTAAGTTTAGCGAGAGTCAAATAATTAAGGCTCTTAAAGAGAATGAAGCAGGTCGTTCGGTGGAAGAGATCAGCAGAGAACTTGGAATTAACAAGGGAACATTTTACAGCTGGCGGAAGAAATATGGAGGGATGGAGGTCAGCCAGCTCAAACGATTAAAAGAGTTGGAAGCGGAGAATAGCAAACTAAAGCGAATGTTTGCAGAACAAGCCCTGCAACTAGAAATGGCAAAAGATGTAATTTCAAAAAAGTGGTAAAGCCTTCTTTCAAGAAAAAGTGTATTGATTATCTACGAAACAAATACCGTTCAGGATTGAAAAGCATTTGTTCGATAATGAGAATCAGTCGCTCCAGCTATTATTATACCTCACGATTAGATGATAGTGAAGTAATTGAGGTATTGGATCAACTGGTGGGAAGTCACCCCAATCGTGGTTTTGACAACTACTATGAGCGTATGCGGAGAGAAGGCTATACATGGTCTAGGAATAAAGTATTGAGAATATATCGGGAACAGGGTCTGGTTCGACGAGCAAAACGACGTAGGAAGCTTCCAGAAGGATTACGAGTACCGCTTACACCAGCCAACCAGCTTAATGAGGTATGGAGTATGGACTTTATGTCCGATTGTCTGAGTGATGGGCGTACTATACGAATATTGAATGTAATTGATGATTACAACAGAGAATGTATACTAAGTGAAGCAAGCATTAGTTATCCATCAGCGAGAGTTATTAGAGCCTTAGAAATAGCGCTAGAAGAAAAAGGTAAGCCAAGGTTTATACGTACAGACAACGGTCCAGAGTTCGTCTCTAAAGAGTATAAGGAATGGTGTTCGGAAAAAGGAATAACTCCGATATACGCCGAGCCTGGGAAGCCGATGCAAAATGGCTATATCGAACGACACAACAGAACCTTTAGAGAAGATGTCTTGGATGCCTACCTTTTCCATTCGATAGAACAGGTTAATATAATTACGGAAAAATGGATGGAAGATTTTAATCGATATCATCCACACAGTGCTCTAAACAAAAAGAGCCCTATTGAATTTGCAGATCGGCGCCAGCCCTCTTTTGGGCTTTATAAAGCCCAAAAGAGGGCTGAGGTGCATTAAATGAAACATTGGTATTTAAATTATAAACTGTCTTAATTTTAGTAAGGCTACAACCCGATCTATGCATTCCTGCAAAAGCTTACTCCCTATCCCTTTTCCACGATGTACATCATACACAAAAACACCCCAAACGTAGCCCTTGTGTCTCTTCTTCTCATTTTTATGACGTACAAAACCCAACATTCCCACTAACTCTCTTCTCTCAAAATACCCTAGAATAAAATTCTCTTTTGAGTGCGCTTTCAATTGCATTCGGGTTTCTTCTCTTGGAATCGGAGCATTAGGTGAAGCACCAAATAATCTCGGGTCTTGATTCAGGCTATCCCTTCTTATCCTGATAAAAGCATCCAGATCGTTTTCATCTAACGTTCGAATCATACTACTTTTGAATTCTATTCGATGTGTATGTTTTGTTGAATCGGACAACTTGCGTCATGCCCTAATTCGTAGTCTTTAACGTGTCACCACAATTTTCCCCGATTGGATTGAACTGCCATTCGTAACCGAATAAATATAAAGTCCGATCGGCAAGTTTTGAATTTGAAGATTGGAACGATTCTTTTTACGAGGATAAAACTGTACAATCTGTCCTGACATGTTACGAATATAGACATCCCCCAATTCTGACTCCACACTCGTCTCAATACTAAAATCACCAGAATTAGGATTTGGATAAACACGAATATCGCCTGCCTGCTCAATTTCCTCAACAGCTACAGTTTCAATTGCCTTTTTCACAGCGGCCAACACATCAATCCTTCCATAACCAAAATAAAAGTTAGGTGTTTCAAGAGCCGTATTTCCTTCACACTCCGTGCTATCGATAAGGGGTACCGCAGTTGACTGTAACAGATCTTTGATCACATCTACTTGTCCAGCCAGCGAGGGGCGTGCATTTATTAACAATGCAACGGCACCGGCTACGTGAGGTCCAGCCATGCTCGTTCCTTTTATGGTATTAAATGTATCATCCAGCCAAATCGATCGCACCGCCACTCCGGGTGCCATCACATCCGGTTTTAATCTACCACTGCTATCTACCATAACAGGCCCAATGCTACTAAACCCAGGTTTTAAATCGTCATCTCGAGTGGCGCCAACAGTAAACGAATTCTCAAATATGGCTGCGGGGTTTCGAATAGAACCACAACCATCACCTCCATTATTACCCGCCGATACTACTACTACAATACCTGCTGCGGTTAGATTATTCACTACGGTTTCCATAAACGACCAATTGTCCATTGTACATCCTTCTTTTGGTGGACATCCCCAGCTGTTATTAATGACATGAGGTGCTTTTGTTGGGTCAGGATTTTGACCCTCAAGATCCGTAGGTGCCAAAAACCACTCAAAACATTCGGTATATGTCGATGGCTTCCCATACCCACGATCCATATTACGACAACCAATCCAGGAGGCGGCAGGTGCAACTCCTATGTTATTGGTAGAATCACTTCCTACCATTGTGCCCATGGTATGACTTCCATGACCGTGATCATCACAAGGCTCTTCAGACAAAAAACCACAGGGATTCGGGTTTACGAATGGCTCTACAATCGAATCCATATGCAAGGCATTCAACGTATCTATCGCATCGTGCCAATTGTAATTGTGTTCGACTTTGGCATCATCTTCATATCCGCGATATTTTTTCAAAATAAGATCGTTATCAAAATCATAGCCAGTATCCTGGCCGCCAACCACTACGCCACCTCCCTGATAACCCATTTGCCACACACTATCGGCTTTAATTTTTAAGATACCCCATTCTGCGTCTGTTCTTAATTTGCTATCCAGGTATCCTCTCTTTATATCTTGCATTGGAGTAGGAACATTGTACACAATTTTTTCTACTTCAAATCGAGTTAAAATCTCTTCTGCTTGTGTTCGAGAGAGGTACGCCTGAATTCCATTGAATACATAAAAGGATTGATACGCTATTTGCTCCTTATCCATGTGCTGTCGAATGTTGGATTGTGATCTATACGCATGCGACTTCAAACGGCTGTATACATAATTGGCCTTTCTATCTTTTTTCCAGCCCTTGGTCTTATGATACAAATCCAATTGATCATTTAAGACAATAATACAATCGACAATTTCCTCTTTTTCGAATT
>JBCCVV010000144.1:0-17053 GCA_039194925.1 Bacteroidota bacterium | reverse complement strand
TGCCCTTTTAATTCCCTTGATTCGCCTCTTGGGCCTAAATATTCGATCGTATAGACATAGACACCTACGGGACTTTCCGAACCAATGTTATTTTTTTTACCATTCCAGCCCATATCCGGATCCGTAGTTTCATAGATTTTCTCTCCCCATCTGTTCCATACATTCATCGAATAACCTCTAAACCCATCAAAAAAACCCTTTCCTTTAAAGGTATCATTTAACCCATCATTATTTGGAGTAAAGGCGTTTGGCATATGTAACGTCACCAATGGTGCAATATCCAGAACCATTGCCAAGGTATCCGTACATCCAGAAGGATGAGTTACCACCTGTATGATGTCAACCATTCCGGTATCTGCAAATGTATGAGAAGGGTTCTGTTCTACGTAACCAATTCCGTCCAAACTCCATAACCAGCCATCAGCTCCGGTGGATTCGTCAAAAAAACTGACGGTCTTGTTGAAAACAGAAGGATTCTCCGGGGTAAATGAAAAACCAGCAGTCGGACTCTCAAGTACAGTGATTAAATCATCAAAATTTCTACCCGTCTCACACCCAACTGGACTAATGATCTCAACACTTATCGTGTATGATCCCGATTCTTCATAGACATGGGAAGGACTCAATTCATTTACAATGGTGCCATCACCAAAATCCCATATCACGTCATACGTTTCATCTATTGGAGAAGATAAATTATCAAACCGAATTGTGGCAGGTACACAGCCAACAAATAAATTTGGATCTACTATGACCAAGGGGGGTACCGGATACCAGGTAATATCTTTTGTTATGCTATCCCTACATGTATTTTTGTCCTCAACTACTAATTTTACGGGTTTTACTCCCGGTGTTTGATATCGATGCTGTGGGTTTTGTTCCATGCTGTTTTCTCCATCTTCAAATGTCCAATCCCATTGTTGTATATCTCCTGCACCTGTAAAAGACTGGTCCAAAAACTCAATTGCTCCAGCAACACACGTATCATAATCAAATTCGAAGTCCGCTTTAATTTCTGGAAAAATATTAACGGTAATTTCAGCAGAGTCTTGACAATCGACAAAATTCCCTTCCTTATTTAAGAATAAAAAACCTTTATATGTTCCTGTATCCGGAAAAGTATAGGAAACATCTCTCGTATCAAATTCTACCAATTCACCCAGTACATCAAATTCCCAGCCGTAAGAAAAGATTTTGGTTTGATCCGTACTTAAATTTCTAAAATCAACACTCATATCCCCGCAAGAATTAATTATAAACTCTTCACCGTTCACTATTTCAGTAGCATCGATCTGTGCCTGTACGGCAACCTCACAAGTAGTCACATTAAACTGAAAATCTCGACTTATTGTTCCTATTACATCTCCATCCGCATTATAGGTAGTAGCACATACACCCACCACAAATTGACCTAACACATTGGGCGTCCCGGCAATAAGACCAGTAAATGGATTAATTCCCACAACAGGATCTCCGCCCAGAGGTCGGTCAAACCTATAATCCGGAAGTCGGAACTGCACATCATCAAATGGTGGTCCACACAAAGAAGGATTGGGAGTAATTCCATCACATGCCGTGGGATCTCCAAAATTCACCCCAGCTATTCCTCCAGCTGCACTTGGCGCACAAAACGAATATTCAATCTGATTGCCATCAATATCAGTGGCAGAATGATCAAATGTCAAAAGAGAGTTTGCACAAATTACTACTGGTGGGAAATTATCAAAAGTAGGACTGTTGTCACAAGTCATCTGAGCCAAAGGTGAAATCGTTACAGAAAAGACTGCTCCCGTGACATCTGGATCTATAATGTTGAAAATGGTATTGTTTCGACAGCATCTTTGATACGCAATCATGTAAGACAAGGTTTCATTGATATCCAAGGTAACATCAAATTGATAGACTCCTTTTTCGACGCCAATCCCCGTCGGCACTTCAAGACACGGATTTCCTGTATCTATATTGATATCGTCAATATTCATCGGAGCCTCTGTTACAGTTCTCAACCATTGCCAGCTTCCTCCATTCCCTCTAAATATTCCAAATTCTGCATTATTATCAAAATTAGCACCTCCTCCTCGTGTATCTCTGTACATCGTAAAGGTGATTTCGAATGTCACCCTATTGTTGCTAATCCCTTTGCATCGATAGGTTACATCTCCACCTACAATGTGCTTAGCCTGAAGATCTGTAGATACTAAAACCCCGACGATCAACAAAATTAAAGCTGATAAAGAGGAATATTTTTTTTTCATCATATTCACCATTTGAAAAATTAATTCAACCTACTTAACGTTAATTTCTTTCAAAACGTACTTTGAGCTGACTACAATAATACTATCAAGTCACCTTAAATACATTAATATAACAAATTTAGACCAAATATGTTATTCGATGATAAGCTAAGTGACATTATAAGGACATTAGAGAACGATGGAGTGCTGCTTCACCCTACAGATACCGATTGGGGACTGGCAGGATCCGTATTTTCTAAGAAAGCCATCGATAAAATTTACCACTTAAAAAAAAGAGACCGATCTCATCCTTTGCTTCTCCTGGTGGATTCATTAGACATGTTGAAAAAATTCGTTCCACACATTCATCCCAGAATCGAAACGCTCTTGCATTTCCATTTGAAACCGCTCACCGTGATTTATCCCAATGTGGTATCCATACCAAAATATGCACGAGCGAAAGATAATAGTGTCGCCATACGAATCATTCGGGATCAATACTGTAATGAAATCATCAAGCTACTGGGAAACCCAATTGTTTCATCCTCCGCCAATCTTCACGGCCAACCTCATCCCAAAACGTTTGCTGACATCAATCAAAGCATTGTTTCTAATGCCGACTTTGTTTCTCTTTATCGACGCAAAGAAAACGTTTCCGCTCAACCTTCCGTTATGATCAATTACGATGAAGAAGGGGAAATTAATTTTCTTAGACTTTAGTTGTGGGACAGTTGTTCAGTGGGACAATTTTTCAGTTGTTGAGTTGTTGAGTTGTTGAGTTGTTGAATTTTTAAATTGTTTATTGTTGGTCTGCGACCTAATTGTTTGTGAGGTATATCTTTTTTAAAGAGCGTTGATTAAACAAGTAAGCGAAACGAGTAAATAAACAAAGGAGCATAGCTTCTATATAAACACCTTAACAACGGCAACAGGTATACTAAGAGAATATGATGACTAGAAAGATCAATTCTTCAAGCTGGTCACATCTAACAAATCGGTTAACTTATCTTCTGAGTAGAAATAATCAAGAGATGCTTTCAAAAACGGATCAGAATTCAATTCAAACTTTATCACCTCTTTATCTCCATCAATAAAACGTATCAAGCTGGAATGAATCCTTTCCATGATGTAGGAATTCAAATTGGCAAGATCACCTTGATTTTCCTTGGTCTGTTTGTTGGCAATGAATGAATCAAATAATTCTTGGATAGAAGCGTCAATATTCGCGTTTTCTATCATGGCATCATTTTGCATCATAGCTTTAAAAACAAATTGTGGAATCTCGCTCATCACTTCCATGTAAAATGGATCAAACCGCACCGAATCAATGGGGATAAAAATATCCGGTGTAATCCCCCCACCACCAAAAACAGGACGTTTTAGCTGCATAGTTTCATAAAGGTCTGTATTTCCCTTATTTATAGAGTCTTTTGAGAAAAATTCTCCACTGTAATAACGGTCTTCATAATCGGTGTAGTAGCTCTCCATATCTTCGTATGTACGCTGAATACTTCTTCCCGATGGAGTATAGTATCTTGCAATCGTCAATCGGAGTGCACCTTGATTGCTTAAGTCGTATTGTTCCTGAACCAAACCTTTGCCAAATGATCTTCTTCCTACAATTACACCTCTATCCCAATCCTGAACAGCTCCAGCAAGGATCTCAGAACCAGAGGCAGAGTTTTCGTCGATCAATACAGAGACCTTTTCAATAGGAAAAAAAGTTTTACCGGTAGACTTATATTCAAATTTCCTATCGTTATTCCCCTTAGTATAAACCAGAAGATTGCCTTTTTCTTTAAATAACTGACTCAGAATATTTGTTGCTTGCGGCAAATATCCTCCTGGGTTATCCCGCAGATCAATAACGATATTCTTCATCCCTTGATCTTTTGTTAGCGATTCGAAATGATCCATGAACTCGCTATAGGTTTTGGAACCAAAACGCTCCAATTTTACATATCCGGTCTGATCATCCACCATTACGCCGCCTTTAACGGAACTTACCGGGATATCATTAATTATAATATCAGCCACCTTTTGATCCCTATTTCGATTGAG
Source organism: Bacteroidota bacterium (assembly GCA_039194925.1). Classification (GTDB taxonomy): domain Bacteria; phylum Bacteroidota; class Bacteroidia; order Chitinophagales; family Saprospiraceae; genus CAJXUU01. The sequence goes on along the minus strand of JBCCVV010000144.1, from coordinate 12,758 downwards.
CAGTTTGATTTGCAACGATTCTCCTATATCGCCACGCAGCATCTTTCTAATTTCGCTAAACTCTAGACCTTGACCCGCGACAATCGAATCATTGATACTAATCAATTTATCAAAAGGCATAATACCTGCCCTATCTGCAGGACCATCTGGTATAGTACTAATGACATTAACGGTATCATCGATGTAAAATATCTCTACCCCAATACCTCTAAAGGTACCTTCCATTTCATCATTTACAGATCTTAATTGCTCTGGAGTAATGTAAACGCTATGCGGATCTAATTCACCCAAAACCGCAGAAATAGCTTTTTCTACCAAATAATCCCGATCCACACTGTCCACATATCGTGTTTCAATAAAACGTATGAGTTCTTCAATCTCTCCAACCGCTGCAGCCTTGTCATCTTGATCTACATACTCGATCAAATTTCCCTGATCCCGGTCATTCATTTTATAACCAAAAAGCATTCCGATGGCCAGCATGATCGATAGTGCCAGAGGTTGCCAAACTTTTATCTTATCGTTTTTTTGTGATACCACTCTCTCTAAATATATTCGATTAACAGCTTAATGGTTGGTTCTGTTTACCTTAGTAAGACTTTAATAAATATAAGCAAACTAATGATTAGCATTTATCTTTGTGCATAATCCTTGCCAATAATGAGCAATTTAAAAGAACTTTAAGTATTCGAGACAAATCTATGAAAAAAGCTTCCAACAAACTAGACCAAACAGACTACAGCATTCTTTCTATTCTTATGATGGATGCCAAAACGCCTTACGCTGAATTGAGTTCCAGATTATCAATATCCACAGGTACAGTCCATGCCCGCCTTAAGAAAATGATCGACCTGGGTCTTATAAATGGCACTTACTTGTCAGTTGATCACAAACGTCTAGGATTTGACATTACGGCATTTCTTGGAATTTATCTTGAAAAAAGTGATTTATACCAGCAAGTTTCTACAGAATTAAAGAAAATTCCTGAGGTCGTAAGCGCTCATTACACTACTGGAGTATACAGCATTTTTGCAAAAGTGGTTTGTAGAGATACCGAACATTTAAGAAACGTTTTATCGCATTCCATTCAAAGCGTAAAAGGAATCCAACGCACGGAAACCTTTATTTCACTGCATGAGAGTATAAATCGTCCATTAATTTTTGATGATATTGATCTTTAAAAACAGGGGTAAAAAAGAAGGGCTCTCCGAAGATAGTGGAGAAGCCCTAAATATTAAAGGTGTTAAGATCAATGCAAAGATAGAAACATTTTTGAAAAACAAAAACATTTCTACAATTTATGCTCCTAAATAATGTTTTAACAATTTACTTCTTGAAGCTGATCTCAATTTATTTATTGCTTTGTCTTTAATTTGTCGTACTCTTTCTCTGGTTAATCCAAATTTATCACCTATATCTTCAAGTGACATAGGATGCTCTACTCCTATTCCAAAATACAACTTGATCACATCACACTGTCTTTCCGTTAGTGTACCCAATGATCGTTCGATTTCAGTTCTTAAAGAATGTGTATACTCTAATGATTGATCCGTTTTTGGCGTATGACTATTTTCTAATACATCCAAAAGAGAATTATCTTCTCCATCAACAAAAGGTGCGTCCATTGATACATGTCTTGCTGCTACACCCAAAGTTGTTTCGACTTCTTCCGTAGGGATTTCAAGCAGATCTGCCAATTCTTCGGGAGATGGTTCTCTTTCAAACTCCTGTTCCAATTCTGAGAATGCACGATTAATCTTATTCAAAGAACCAACCTTGTTCAAAGGAAGTCTTACAATTCTGGATTGTTCTGCCAGTGCTTGCAGAATGGATTGTCGAATCCACCATACCGCATAAGAAATAAATTTGAACCCTCTGGTCTCATCAAAACGTTGCGCTGCTTTAATAAGTCCTAGATTACCTTCGTTGATCAAATCACTCAACGACAGTCCTTGATTTTGATATTGCTTGGCAACTGAAACTACGAAACGCAGATTTGCTTTAGTTAATTTTTCTAATGCTTCCTGATCACCTTGTTTAATTCTTTGCGCCAAATCCACTTCCTCCTCCGGGGTAAGCAAATCGACTTTACCAATTTCCTGAAGATATTTTTCCAGTGATTGACTTTCCCGATTGGTGATCGATTTCGTAATCTTAAGTTGTCTCATATATAATACGTGTTAATTAATTTCCTAAAAAGTTTGCAAAAATAAAGGTATTTAACAGAATATTCAAGCCCTCTATATAAGTTATTCAAGTGATGACGGCCTGTCCACAAAATAATAAACATACTTAACGAATAATTAATTTTTATCAAAAAAAGTTCATTTCTTTTGATAAATGAATTATTTATTTTTATTTGCGCAATGACCTTGTGCGGTTTTTAATAGTTTACTAAAATTCAATCAATTATATAATAGAATTATTGTAATGGGAAGAGAAAGAATCGATATGGAATTTATATTTAGGGCATCACCCGCCATCCTATATACTTTCCTTACCACACCTGCATGCATTATTCGTTGGTTTTGTGATGAAGTTGATATCCAGGATGATGTCTATACATTTTCGTGGGAAGGATCAGAGGAAATAGCAGATATGATCGACGATATCGAAGAAGAAAGGGTTCGTTTCAAGTGGCGAGATGCAGATGATGAAGAGGAATTTCTGGAATTTAAAATGTATAAGTCCAATATTACCAATGAAACCATTCTGGAGTTAACTGACTTTTGCGACGATGATGAAGTCGACGAACAAAAAGATCTCTGGGAAGAACAAATGAAAAAGTTGAAGGTAGAAGTTGGAGGATAAACCTCCTAAAAATACTACCGAATACAAAAGTCTTCAGTGGAGTTCCGCTGAAGACTTTTGTATTTATATGCTGATCCTTAAGGCAATAGATAACTCTTGGCAGGTGCGTTATTGAAAAAAGCCAACAACTCTGTTCCATTCTTTGTCTCTACAGTTTCCAAAGACCTTCCATCTCCTGAAAGCATGAGACCACTTTTGTATGCCGGTAGATATACCAAATTGCCATCTTTTGAACCCAAAACAACCCAGCCAAACCCTGCATCATAACGTGCAGTTTCCACTTCCGCACCGAAGTGATTTCCTATTCCAACCATATCCTGAATACCGTCCTTATTAATATCGATCGACTCAATCGCTTTAAGTGGTGCAATCTGGCATTCTTCAGGCAACTTAGCCACTTCCCATCCACTTGGTTTGTTCCAAAGGATTTTATGACTCATCCCATTAATTTTCTTATGAACACCGGCCTCTATATTATCTTCTCCAAGAATATCTTCAATCCCAGCCAAGGCAAATTGATTGTACGTTGGGAATTTCTTCTCAATATCAGGAATCTGTTGACTGCTGCATTCTCTGCCTCGCGTAGGCACTACTTTATCCTTATAATGCTTGGCAAGCACTACATCATTCGACCCACTTCCATCGAAATCATTTCCGAAGATTTCCAATGGTTTTTTCTCACTTGGGTGAAACTTGTTGTTCTCGCCAAATGATCCCAAAACGATATCCAATCTTCCATCTCCATTATAATCGCCCGTCTCAATACTCTCCCACCAACTTGATAGTGTACTTAATTCCATTGGCGCATCAAGTCTCAATTTTTCACCATTCCCCAATAATACATGAGGAGTCGACCAACTTCCAACAACTACAATATCCTCTACTCCATCACCATTATAATCTAATTTTACCGCATCAGAGACAATTCCTATTTCATCTAATCCAATACTTAGATCATTTGACACTGAAAATTTACCACCATCGTTTTCCAAGGTATACGATTCAATATGCTTTGGATATTGACCGATCATGTGCGCACCAAAGACAACAACATCCAAGTCTTGATCACTATCGATATCCATTGAAATGGCTACGGATGTATTTTTACTGATTTTAGGCAATTGATCACTTAGTGAAAAATTGCCACTACCATCATTTATGAATAGTTGGTCTTCGAGCCATGAACTTCCTGATTTTACATCCTCATTTCCACCGTTTACAATATACAAGTCCTGATCCCCATCACCATCAGCGTCAAAAAAAACAAAATTACGATTCTCATTCTCAGTATATGCTGACCATGACGATTGATTCACAGCTTCCCATTTACCCTCCTTCTTTCTGAACTGTGTCAAAGGTAGCCCAAGGCTTCCTCCCACAAATAAATCTTTTTCACCATTTCCCGTAACGTCCATCAAGGCAGTACAAGGACCTTCTTCACTTAATTTATGAGGTAATAAAATCTCTTTTTTGAAATCATTGTATGCATTTTCCTCATGGCTGTATTCTAATGACGAATGTTCAGAAAACAACGTTGGAGTCATGCCGGATTTTGCTTTTGTTTTTTTCAAGTTTTCCTGGCTCAATGTACTTAATTCTCCCGCAACAAGAGGTAGTTCATAGGTGTCACCATAAAGCGTTGTCACATAGGCTTTATAAACTTCACCTCCTTCTGGAATTCCAAAGATTACCTTATCCCAGGACGATGATTGGTATCCTCTGGCCGGGACTATATCTTTTCGTTGAATACCAAAATTAGTCTCGAGAACAAATTTGCTGTAGAGAAAATCATTCCATAACGACTTATCTAATTTGTACGAATAAACCGTACTGGTATGTTCGGTTTTGTTTTGAATCAATTTTGCGGGTCCTTCACCAACATTCACAACAATATCAAAATCTCCATCTCCATCAAAATCTCCTATAGCACATCCTGTAGAAAAGTCAGGACTATACGCACCACTCTCTTTAGATTTGTCTTGATACGTCAGCGGTCCGCTACTTTCGTAGTAAAAATTAGAAATAGGATTGGAAGGCATCTCATCCAGAAGTACCATGGGATTAATTTCCTTTATTCCCGAATCAATTCTATCCTTAAAAAGTTGCAGCGCATCATTATTCCGAACATCTTTTTTGATTCCATTGGTAATGTAGCAATCTTTCAGGCCATCCAAATTAAAATCTTCAAATACTATACTCCAACTCCAATCCGTTTGTGCAATCCCGCTCATTTGAGCAATCTCGCTATAGAAACCATTTCCTTGATTGAGCTGTAACGTATTGAACATGTATTGGAAATAATTGCCTTCGTTCACATTTTCCCAAAAGGCCTCTTCATTCATAGCACCCATGTTGGTCTTTGATCGATAATGATCATTCGCCGACATATCAAGAACACCAATATCATTGAACCCATCATTGTTAATATCTGCCACATCACTACCCATCGAGAAATTTGAAATATGACCCGTTCTCTGCTCTAATTCATTGACAAAGCCTTTTCCTTGCTGATTAATGTAGATATAATCCGGTTTTTCATAATCATTGCATACGTATAGATCTAACCAACCATCATCATTGATATCATTTACCAGCACATTCAATCCAAAAGAATAGTTACGAATTCCATATTCAATGGATTTGTCCTCATACTTTCCTTGCTCATTTCTGATATACAAGTGGTCTGAATACAATCTATCCATTTCCGCCTGGGTAGGTTCCGGATAGCCCAGATAACTTAAAAACTTTTTATCTGGAGGTTGATTCACGACATAAGCATCCTTGTCACCATCGTTGTCAACATCAAAAAATGCAGTTTGGGTCGTAAATCCGGCATCATCCAAACCATATTTTTTTGCTTCATCACGGAATCGACCATTTCCACGGTTAACAAGCAATTGGTTTTTCCGCTTGTCTTCTTCCATGGTAGGTCCAAATTTACAAACGTAAATATCCATCAGACCATCATTATTAATATCAACCACGCTCACTCCTGCTGTCCAATAATTATCTTCCGGTAAAGACGAATTGGAAACATCTTCAAACTGCATGTTGCCTTTGTTCATGTAGAGCACATCACTTTTCAGACTTTGCCCCATATAAATATCAGGAAGACCATCATTATTAAAATCTGCAACCCCTACTCCGGAGCCCATGTATAATGAAGGGTATGTAAAATAATTCAATCCAGCATTTTCTATAACGGAATTATTGGCAGAGATTCCTGTCTTGGCAGGATCCAAAATTTCAAACTTCGTAGGAGATCGTTTAATTTTTGTCCATTCGATCGGCTTATCCACTATTGCTGTAGATGAATCTTTATTAGAATCTCCTGAACAACTCCAAAATAAAACACCTGCAAGCAACACCACTAAATTATTAAACTTCATAGTTCTCATTGAATTTATGATTTCAATTTTCCGCAAAATTACAAATAAGGGCATAAAAAAAGAGTCTAACTCCCATGAATTAGGCTCTTTTAAGATAATATTATATCAATTATTGTTTGATGAACTTTTGTATCTTAAATCCATTGTCTGAGGGTAACCGTAAGAAATACAGCCCTGTCTCAAAAGATGCTACGTTTATATTCAAAGTATTCAATCCATCATGTAAATGAACTATTCCTTTCTTTATCTGTCTTCCGGAAATATCGATAATGTTGTATGTACCTGATGCGCTTGTAGAATGAGAAATTTGAACGGTTAATACGTTTCCGACTGGATTTGGAAATAGAATTAATGATCCAGGTTCATCGTTTCTTTTGGCTTGTATACTATGCGATAATTGACTCGAACCATCCTTATCCACCATATTGAGCCTGTAATACGTGACTTTAAATGGATCAAAATCAAAAAATTCATATTCTTGTGTCGAAGAACTTTCTCCTTTGGTATCTACCGACCCAATCATATTCCACTTGCTAAGGCCATCCGGGGAGCTTTGTACTTCAATATATTCACTATTGGTTTCAGATAAAGTCGACCACAATACTTGGTTGCCTTTACGTTCTGCTACAGCTTTAAAACGATCAAGCTCTATGGGCAATGCGGGTAAAGTTGCAGTAATATTAAAGGGTTCGCAAGAAGCGCTTTTCTCATAAATTCTGATAAAAGTGGCGCCGGCGTCATCAACATTAAAAACAACGGTTTCAGTAACACCAATTCCGCCGTCATCGGAACATGCCATAAATAGTTGAGGAAAACAATTTCCATAAATACCCACGACTACATCACTATTGGGTCCTGGTTCAACATTTACTGTAGTGGGTCCCAACTGTGAATAAATCACGTACCATAAATCATTCGGAGAAGGTGTGGAATTATTGTCGCATGCTTCCATTCCATATGCAGAAGAAGTTGCATTCACAAAATATTCATCATTCAAAAAGGATCCGGTCCCCTCAAACGACATTAATTCCTTTGCGTCGGAACAATCGTCATTTGGCGGATTTATTTCTTTTACACTTAAATTAAAGGCTCCCGTGTTATTTTGCTTTCCGTCTATTTGGATATAATAATCGTTTCCACCTACTAATTCATATAATGTAACAACAGATGTATTTCCATTGGGAGCCGAATCTCCACTATCTTCATCACATCCAATTTCAACCAAGGTGGTTAAATCCGAACAATTACCAACGGTAAAGACCGCAATATGTGTGTCATGTAAAGGTGTATTGGGATAATCCGTACTTATTTCTACAGCACATGAATTAGGAGCAGTAAAATAATACCAAACAGAATTCAAATTTCCCCCGTTACTCCAACAAAATCCAAAAGGTTCCGAACTCTCAGCAGTAGAAAACTCATTATTCCCAACTATAAAATTAGCGTTTACCGATAATTCTATGGCATCGCACAAATTGTCGTTTACAGGTGGGCACTCCAATTCAAAAGGTCCCAATACAATGTCACACGAAGAATTGTTCTCATGAGCAACTGTTATGCTCCATGCAGATTGAGGAACCGGGATATCCGTTATGGTAAATAGTCCGGTTGAATTTGTGACACCTCCACTACCCGCCGGATTTCCCATTGCATCTTCCGCTGAAATGGTTAGAAAACCCGAATCTTCTAAATCATCTATCGAAATTGTATAATCTACAGTAGAAGGACAATTCGTTGCATCCACTGGAAAAGCTGGGACTGAAACAACTGGCTCAAAACAGAGTGTTTCAACAGCATCCAAACAAAACGAAGTACCATCAGGCGGTCCAAATGTGGCCACTGCGATTTTATACGTTGTTCCGGTCATAACTGGAAAAGCGACTGCAATGTTAGAGGTAGATGCTAGGTTGACATTATGTACAATACAAGAAGGAGAATCAGCCGGACAATCATCAAAAATGAATATACCTGTAAAGAAAGTTGATATGGAAGAAAGAGTGACCTGCAATTGGTCTACTCCATTCCCAGGAGTGTAGGTAAACCAATATTCATCATCATTATAATCATCATTGCAAGGATTTACGGGTGAGCTACCGTCAGATGGGAAATCACCGGTATTCCCATTCGAATTTCCACATTGCTGTATTCCCGGAGTTAATTCCAATGCTGAATTACAATTCGATTGGGCTAAGCAAATACTGATACATAAAAAACTGTGCAAGAAAAGTGTTAAGAGCGTTTTCATAGTTGGTTTATAGCATCTAAAAATGGCAAAAAAGCTTCATTTTAATGTTAAATAAAACAAAGCATATAACGTTCAAAAAATAGAAAAGAGCCTGATTCTTGGGAATCAGACTCTTTGATTCTATCTTATATCAACTTATTGTTTGACAAATTTTTCAACTTTTAATCCATCATCCGTTTGTAAAAGTAGAAGATACAACCCTGCTTTTAATTCATCCGTTAAAATAGTATGCGTATTAAGACCTCTCTTTTGTGTTAAAGTGATCTTTTGCATCAATTTTCCAGACATGTCTACAATGCTGTAGGTTCCCTGACCTTCCGTTGCAGAAGTAGATTGAACAGTAAGGAACTCTCTGGCTGGGTTTGGAGTCAACGTCAATGTACCTACGACAACTGTTCGTTTTACATTAATGACATTGGACAACTCACTTGTACCGTCTTTATCAACCGCATTCAATCTGTAATACGTTACTTCATAAGGGTTGAAATCAAAGAATTCATAATCAACCTTTGTTGTACTTTCTCCTCTAGCTTCAACTCTTCCAATTGACTCCCAATTGGTCGATCCATTTGGTGAGCTTTGTACTTCAATAAAATCACTGTTTATTTCAGAAAGCGTCGACCAAAATACTTTATTACCTCTTGGCTCGGCTATGGCTTCAAAACTTCCCAGCTCAATGGGTAACGCAGCACCCTGAGCGCCAATTTCGAAGGGTTGGCCAGAAGGTATCTTCTCATAAACCCGCACAAAGTAATCTGCATCTCTAGTTGAAGAACCACCTTTATCATCCTTAATGTTCGCTACAAAATTGATGGTTTCAACTCCACCATTCCCACCTAAATCAACGCATTGCTCTGGAATAGGAGACCCACATGCATCATAAATTGAAACAACTACATCACTATTCGGTCCCGGTTCTACAATGACGATCAATGTTCCTCCGTCTGCATCGGTATCAATTTCATACCAAATATCTCCAGGATTTGGAGTTCCAGCAACATCACAAGCTTCTGGCCCCATGCCCGAAGGTTGTGCATTCTGGAAGTATTGATTAATAAGGGAACCGGTAGTATTCATAGCCAAAAGTGATGCGGTTGCACAATCATCATTTACTGGTGCAAGCTCGTTTACCTGAATATTAAATTCTCCGATTAAATTATCGTAACCATCTACCTGAACATAATACATATTACCTCCAGTTAATGGGGCACCTGACGTATTGATAATGGACATAAAACCACTGCCTGTTATACCATTATCCTCAGCACATCCAATGGGATTAGCAGTACTTAAGTCACTACAATCGGTAAGCTCATAAAGTGCCAATTGTGTATCATCCAGTGGAGTGACAAAATCAGTTGTAATTTCAACAAGACCGGAACCTGGTGCGATAAAAGAAAACCACACAGATTCGTCCACACTCGTAAACCAGCAACCTCCTGAAGGTTCGCTTGTCTCAACCGTCGAATATGCATTATTCCCAACAGCTGGTGGATCATTGACAGTTAATGCCTCTGCATCACAGGCATTATCATTCAATGGCGGACAATTCAACAAAAATGGTCCAAGCACAACATTACACGTAGCGTTCGATTCATGTTCAATAATAATAGACCAACTGGTTTGAGGTACGGGAATATTGGTTATGGTAAATGTCCCGATAGATGATGTCATACCTCCGGTTCCTGCAGGATTACCCATATCATCTTCTCCTGAAATAGTAAGTGTACCTGAATCTCCCAAATCATCAATCGAAATGGTAACATCTACAGTGGCTGGACAATTCGTGTTGTCGATTGGATCCGCAGGGATCGTTACCGTAGGAGCTGCACAGGTGGGTTCATATGCACACAAGTTAAAATCACCAGGTCCGTTATCATTACTCGAGTCCCAAGCTCTGATCCATACCATTTCTCCGGGTGTTAAACCCGTTAATGCTGTTTCGTACGTCGAAGGATCATTGTTGTCAGTACCAGAGTTTGTATCTGAGCAACCAATTGAAGTCAATGCTGAACAATCCGCACCAGTATACATTTCATACCACAGATATGAACAACAGCCATCGGAATTAGCTCCGGAAATTGTTACAAATCCACTTGCAGGAACAGTTAACTTAAACCAGATATCTCCACCACTATATGCAGTACATGTAGCAGCTGGTGGAGCGGGTACATCATTATCAGAATCCGTAGCACCTGAGTTATTTCCAGTAGTAACGCCTGTACACATATCAGAAGTTACGGGTATAACAAGTGCACCAGTACACACATCTTCCGGAGGTGGAGGAGGAGCCGTACCGATACAGACATCAAATACAGATGTCTGTCCAGAAGTAGATGTCCATGAATAAACTCTCAAGTAGTAGGTAAGACCAATGGTTAGACCTGTTGCCGTACTAGAATTGGGATCACTACACGACCCTGCAAGAAGTGAAAGACTACCACAAGACCCTTCCCATACGGAGTGATATAAGTCCGTAGTTCCACCTGTAATATTTAATAAATCAATCGTATGTTCTGTTGCTGTTGCGACAAAAGAAAACCATACATCATCGTCTTCTGTACCACTACATGCGGTATCATCTACTCCTGAGCCTGTGGCATTTGCTATTGTACCATTAGTCACTGTACCACAAGCAAAATCAGGATTTACCGTCAAGGAGATAGCGCCGCTGCACTCATCATTAGAAGGTGGACAAACGGATGGTGTTGATATAGAACTTGATGAAGAGCAATTCGAATCATTGCTATCGGCAACTGTGACATCCACATTTGTGCCAGGTGCGAATGGACCTATGGACGTAGATCCAAGTCCTACTCCCATTACAGTTTGCGGACCATTTCCATCATCATAGGTAATATCCACAGTAGTCATCGCGCTTCCTAAATCTGTAATATCAACATCAATGTTGTATTCAGTACCTGTAGGGCAGTTATTGGTACCATTGGATAATGAAAAGGTAGGTTCTACACAAGCCGTACAAGTCACTGCAATATCAAAATCTCCAAATGTTGTAGCGGACGTATAATGACCTACAAAGAAATAATACGTCGTACCCGAGACTGAAGTAAATGTAATCGTTTCAGCTCCTCCGCCACCACCAGCGTCTGCACAACCCACATTGTTAAATGAAATGCAATCAGAACTTGAGGCAATTGCCAATTCCGGATCATATCCTACTTCAGGTGAAACTGTAACAGTTACCGATCCATCTATCCCTATGAATTCATACCATACTCCTGCTCCAACGAAACATCCCGTGTCATCTCCATTATCGGTCGAACTTTCTGTAGTCTCACCAATTAAATTATCGTCGCAAACAATGGAAGTAGCCGTGCTACATTCATCATTGGCCGGAGGTGCTGGAGGTGTACCAATGCAAACATCGAATGTTGATGTCTGGCCTCCGGTAGCTATCCATGTATACACTCGAAGGTAATACGTCGCACCAATTGTAAGCCCTGTAGGAATACTATTATTAGGATCACTACATGTGCCAGGAACCAATGTTAATGCACCGCAAGACCCCTCCCAAAGAGAATGATAAAGATCGGTAGTTCCATTGGCTATATTTATTAAATCTATATTATGTGTCGTGGCAGTCGCTACGAAGGAAAACCATACATCATCGTCCTCAGTACCACCACATGCAGAATCATCTACACCAGAACCCGTAGCAGCTTCTACAGTTCCAGGAGTAGTTGTACCACATGCCAGATCCGGATTAACCGTAAGGGCTATGGCACCAGAACATTCATCATTCGCTGGTGGAGCAGCAGGCAACTCTATGCTAAAATCGTACACATAAGAAACAGGTGTAGCATATATATCTACCACAATGTAATAAGTAGTTCCTGAAGTTAATGTAGTAGTAACGGCATCAGTTGCACTACTTGAAGTTCCATCAGCAATACAGTTTCCAGTGTCAGGACATCCATCATATACATGAAAACCACCCCAAATGCTGGATTGGTTGGTCAGCGAAATAACATAGTCTTGAGTTGTTCCAGGAGTAAAAATATAAACGTAATCGTTGCCTGTCAAGTAATTAGCATCGCATACGTTAGCCATATTACCACTATCCATATCGTCAACGTCAGTGGCAGTATCATGACCGGTATCAGAAAAAGGAATTGCGCCTATGGTTTCAAATCCCGTACCTAAGAAACCGGGACATTGAGCATGAATCATTATACTAAAAAGCATAAATAGCCCTAAGGGTAGAATTTTCTTCATATCTGGTTGGTTTGTTAATAATTGTAGAATTAAGTGGAAATATAGAAAATGTCTACTAGTTTACAAACAATTAACAG
>JBCCVV010000143.1:0-17088 GCA_039194925.1 Bacteroidota bacterium | reverse complement strand
CTCTTTGCGCAAAGACCTTAATTCAACTAGTATTTCTGATAAATCTTCGATAATAAATCTTTTTAGTGATCTATTATCTTCTCGGTAGGTTGTCTAAATGTAACTATTATCATCTAATTTTCAAAATGGCTGTGTAGTTACACATATTGTTAATTGCTTTATAACTCACTGAAAAACATCTCCTCAGCTCTTTTTAAGCTAGAATCTATTCCTTGGTAAAAAATGTAATGCCTGTAAGCCGGATTCTGTATCATGCCGTTTAGCACAACCTCTATCATTTATCTATTCTGTCTACCCCTTCCGACGTACCGAAGTACATTGAGCGAGCAACTCTTTTCCTTTCGGAATCGAAATATACGTGACATTGCAGCTCGCAAGGTTTATCCACAATCCATGTTGCCATTAATTGTCGTAGGCTCTTACCCCACGTTTTCACCTTTTCCCATTATTGCTACAGCAACAACGGGTAGTTATTTTCTGCGACACTTTCTATCCCCAATACTTCATCAGGGTCCATTCGTTAAATGGTGCGAAGCTCTACGCTGTCCGGACTTTCCTCTACTCCTAAAAGTAGCGATAGAGCGGCATTACGTCACAAAGTTAACTAAAAAATATCTTCCGATTTCAAGACATCATATAGCCGTCTTAACTCTATTTCAATCCATACAAAGTCACGAGTCACTTAGTAATCGTTCTCTTATAAATTAGTGGCCTGTGAGAGACTATACTTTGACCAAGTAGCCACAATTAAAAAATTAAATGATGCCAATTCCGAATTGCATTTGGATAAAAATTAGCCTTTATTGAAGGAGAATCGCCGTCTATAACGAAAATCACGACCTTCATCAAAAAGCAATCGATTAAAAGATACATAGAACCTGAGCGTACATAAAATTCCATTTTTGATACAAAATCATACTCAAACCCTAATTTTCCATACTGAAATGGATAATTATCATACAACCATTCTGATAATGAATCCATACCTTTAAGTGTACTCGTCTTGATAGGCCGACTTACCCTTTATGAACTACAATCAAGACTTATGAGATACCTATTTTTTTGCGTTGTATCCCTCTTTCTTTTTAACTCCCGCCTTTTAGGTCAGTGCGACTGTACAGATTGCCCTATTTTTTTGGACAGCAACACTACTGAAACGAGTGAAATCGAAGTAGTAGGATTAGTGAATGAAACTCTAGGCGTTAATGGACAGGGTGTTTGTGGTATAAGCATAAATTTTAATACAGATGCTGCTGATGAACTTACATTTTCAGTAACAGCCCCAGATGGTTCTATGATCGATCTGTTTGTTGAAACTGGGCTAAGCTCCGGTCAGAATATTACATTTGATATATTATTTCTACCGTGCAGCGAAACACCGATGCCTGATCCAGGATTCAGCCCTCAGTTTGACTCTTCTGAACCCTGGGTACCCAATTCATTCTATACGGGAAGTTATCACCCCTCCGTGGATTGTTTAGAAGATTTCACCGGACCGGCCAATGGCACATGGACGCTGACAATGACGGATTTTGTCGGATTGGATGACTCCAACTTATTTGATTGGGAGTTAATCTTTTGCGATGGTACAGGAACAGATTGCGGCGAAGAGCCCACTTGTGAAGCTGATGCCGGAACAATTGATATTAATCCCAGCGAATTTTGTGAAGGCGATCCCGCTCTTGATTTCAATCTTTCTCCATCTTATGTCGGAGATGCACCGAATCCATTACAGTATGGATATCAATATGTTATTAGCGATACAGATGGAAACGTCATTGAATTTACCGATGATCCTAACTTGACAACGTTTGCTCCGGGTAATTATTCTATATGTGGAATGTCATACCTACTAACAGATCAACCCCTTATTAATGTCTTACCCAATACCGTCTCCGATATCGAAACCAATATTGCAAATATGGTGTATTGCGCAGCTATTTTTTGTGTTGATCTTAATATTGCAGAGGATTTTCCTGACGTTATAATGGATTGGGATGGTATCGATGAATTGTGTGCCAATCAGGATTATACCTTTAGTGTTGTGAACTTCGACCCTTTGAATATCTATAGTATTCTTATAAATTCCGGAGCATTTAATTCGGTAAGTGAAGTAAATGGATCGATTACGATCAATCCGGCGGTGGGTTCACCAACGGTAGAGATTTGCATAAGTATAGTTGGTGATTGCACCCCAAATGAAGTGTGTAAACAATTCGAAGTGATCGGTGATGATGATCCTATTTTGTTGGACTTCCCGCCCGAAGTATGTATTGAAAATTCTTTTGATGTCTTTATACTCAACAATCCTCTTGCAGATAACTACTCATGGGAAATAAGTGGCCCCGGTGTATTTGTCTCGCAAGATTTGGCTTCTGCACAAATCTCACCTACAGGTGTTGGAACGATTACCATTTGCATAACCCCTTCTTCTATTGAATGTGGAGATGGAATGGAGGAATGCTTCGATGTGGAAGTAATTGATCCGCCATTACCGGAAATCATAACGGATCTTACGGTCTGTTTACCCGGTGGAAATCTTACCGCCGATGTATTTAGTCCTTCAAGTACAGTAGAATGGGTTGTTTTAAGCGGAATCGGTTCTTTCCAAATTGTAAATACCACTGCTATATCTACTGATTATACGGTTGATCTTCCAGGCATATATGAGATTCAACTAACTGAAAATACAGGAGAATGTGTTCGCGTTAATGTAGCATTCATTGAAGTACTTGAACCCACTGAAATTCTCATTGATAACTTGTGCAACAATGGTGAATATACCACTACCATAACTTTTGTGAATGGTACAGCTCCATATTTTATTGATGGAAATCAAATTGTGGGAAATACTTTTGAATTTGGACCCAATGCCTCTGGATCATCTTTTACATTCTCTTATTCCGATGTCAATCTATGCACCGAGGTCGAATCCGTAACCGAAAGTTGTCCCTGCGTATCTGAAGCTGGAACCATGGACGAAACTCCCATTAATGTATGTGGAGATCAAGACATTATGGGAATTTATAATAATGATGGATTTCTCGACAATAATGATGGAGCACAGTTCATTCTTACTACTTCTTCAGTAAATCCCACTACCACCATAGTTCAAATCAGCAATGATGGAACATTTAGTTTCCAACCTCCTCTAAGTTTTAATACTACGTACTATATATTTCATATCGTAGGTGATGCAAATGGATCTTCAGTTGATTTGACTGATCCTTGCTTGAGTGTTTCTAATTTCCAAAGTGTTGTATGGCACGAGCCACCTCAAATTACAATGCAAGAAGATTTCTCTACCTGTGATTTTACGGCGACCGCTGGTGTGATTTCAAGTATTCCTGTAAATAGTGAATGGAGCTTGATCGATTCACCTCCAGGTGGTGATGCAATCATTGCGAATCCATCTGGTCTAACCACAGATATATCCTTTACCTTTCCAGGGGTATATACGTTCGAATACATCGCAACTACTGATTTTTGCACGGTTGTAGAACAATTGGAAATTGAAATATTTCCACCCATTAGTGTCGTCAATGTAACAGAAGAATGCGACGGATTAAACTATACCGTATCTTTTGAAATCTCGGCTGGAGCACCTCCCTTCAACATCAATGGAATTGTAATCTTTTCTAATTTTTATCAATCTGAACCCATTCCGTCTGGAAATATATACGATTTCATCATTACGGATAACAATGGCTGTATTTTCACAGATGTTTTTGGTCAAAAAAACTGCGATTGCGACAGCGATGCAGGTACTATGGTTCTGGATATTATAGAAGTATGTCCAACCACCGTACCCATTCAGGCTATTTTCAACAATGACGCGATCTTCGAACCTGATGACGTGGGAGAATATGTCTTGCACGAAGGCTCTGGTGTAGAAATTATAAATAGCATTGCTACCAACAATTCCGGTAGTTTTGAATTTGAACCTTCTGTTATGAATGAAGGCCAAACGTATTACATATCTTATGTAGTAGGGAATGATAATGGATCTGGTAGTGTAGACCTCAATGATCCCTGCCTGGATATTACTCCGGGTCAACCTGTGGTTTGGAATGCTCCTCCACTCTCTTTATTGGATACGGATTATTTTACGTGTTCAGATTCATTGGTAATTTCGAATTCAGAAATTTCAACAGAGTTCTCCAGCATCAATTGGATGCTCTTAAATGGTCCGGCGGACGGAGAATTATCCGTTCTTACTCTAGGAAATGAGGAAAGCATTATCATCGTCAACCGACCTGGGAATTATGAAATTGAAGTAGAAATAGTTAGAGCCGATTGCAGCACAAAAGACACCATCACACTTTTGAATAACAAGATAAACCTGATCGGCATAGCGTATACATGCGATAGTCTAACAGGGAATTACAGTGCAACCATTCAATGGGAAGGTGGAAATGCACCATTTTACATAGGAGAAGATACCATTGAAACAAGAGTTTATGAGATTCATAATTTAGAATCGGGTATCTCTTTCCAGATAGACATGCAAGATACCTTGTCGTGTACATTGGAAAATGTTACAGGCTCCACAATATGCGATTGCTTTCCCCCCATTCACTCCATGAATTTGGATACGCTTTCAAGTTGCGACACATCAGCCACATTTTCATTTTTCCCAACAGATATCGGTGAGCTTTCAGATGAAGATAAAGCAGCCTTAATCCTCCATACAAATTCAACGGATTCCTTGGGTACCATCATTCAGATCAGTACGGATGGCAGTATTCAGTTCATGAATATGGAATTGGATATCGTCTACTTCCTTTCATTTGTTTCAGGAGATTCATTAGCAAATGGAACTATCGACTTGACTGATCCATGTTTAAGTGTATCATTTGGAAAACCTATCGTCTTTCACAGTACTCCTTTCATAGATGCGGGTGAAAATCAAGAGATTTGTGGCACAATGGCTCAACTGTCAGCTACATCAGATGCAGAAACTTTATTATGGCAAATCCTTGAATTTCCTACATCTTCGTTTCAAATTATAAATGACCCTAACTCTACAAATCCGGTGATCACGGTAGATTTACCGGGAGAATACATTTTGATGGTCACCGGAGAACGCAATGGTTGTATTGCTACAGATACGACCATATTGACATTTTATGAGCCTTTGAGTATTTCGTCAGTGGACCGAATATGTAGCGAAGATAATAGCTCGTATACCGTTGAGTTTCAAATATCAGGTGGTGCACCACCCTACCTTGTGGATGGAGTCCAATTAATCGGTACTTCTTATCAATCCAATCCGATACCTAACCTCATTGCATACAATTTTAATGTAGAAGACAGCGGACCATGCGAGTCCGTCGAGGTAGAAGGAAGCTTCGATTGCAGTTGCACATCCTTACCGGGCGACTTAGTTCCAGGATTATACGAGTTGTGTGAAGGAGAGAATTTGGATTTGCAATTTCTGGTAGACCCAATTATCGACGCTGGATTCAGCTCAGGATTTATTTTACACGATGGCAGTTTACAGACCATAGAGAACATTCTTATAATCACAAACCAAACAACGGTTCAATATGATCCAGCCTATCCATTGAATCAAACACTGATTGTGACTCCATTTGTAGGTGAAGGAGATATAAGTACTATTGATTTTACAGATCCATGCACATTGTTTGGAAATGGAATAGAAGTGATTTGGCAATCACTTACCAGGATTGAGTTTGATGCTCCACCTCTTTTATGTGAAGGAGATACCTTACTCTTTCAACTCACATTAGATGCTCCAAGCTATCCCCAAGAAGTAGAGATAGCAGGCTCAAACTTTATGTTTTCCGGATCAATACAGGATGGATCCACCTTTTCCGTTTTAATTCCTGTAGAATTCGGTGGCGATTATGTGATTACATTGAACGAAAACCTATGTCTCGAATCTGGCACAAATTTATCGTTTACGGTGACCACTGAAAACTGCGACTGCACGATTTATACATTCGAACCAGAATTTAATTTTTGCACCAGTGATTCAATTGTCAATCTTGACGCATGGCTTGTGGAAGAAGGAATGGGCACCTGGTCGATTATTTCTTCAGAAAGTGACGTACCTCCTTTTATGGAAAACAATAGGTTGATCATTCAAGATGCTACAAGCGGCACAACCGACTTGGCTTATGTTTCCAATGAACCGGATGCCTGCGACAGTACTTATTTTTTTACAATTTTCTTAGAAGAAGAAATCAAGCTTTCAATTTTGGAAACATCGCTTCAATTGTGTCAAGGCACCCAAAGTGACATCGATTTATTTGAACTCTTATCCAACCAAAACTACCCCGGACAATGGACCACCATGCCCGAATTACCGGATAATTTGTTTATGGATGGAATAGTATCCACCGAAGATTTCGAGCCGGGTGATTATTTCTTTGAATATGTACTAGACAATGAACCATTGGTATGTCTTCTCGAACCTTTAATTGTTGAGCTTACCATCCTAAAACCCGTTGACTTCATTATTACGAGTACAAATCCTGCTTGTTTTGGAGAAACCGGTTCTTTGCTAATTGAGGTGCTTAATGGCCCTCCGGAAGTGACCACAATTACGCTCAATTCGGAAATCATTGAGGATCCTGATATTTCAAATCTCGACCCAGGCGAATACCAAATTGTATTGACAGATGAAAATCTTTGTACCTATTTGGAGAGTGCTTTAATTGAAGAGCCCGATGAATTGCAACTTGAATTGGAAGGTATGGTAGAAACAAATTCGGATGGAAATCTTGCCATTATAAGCGCTTTATCGAATATTAATTTTGAAAATGCGAATATCACCTGGTTTAGCAATGGGTCCGAAATTATCTCTGCCAACGATAGTGTTCTTCTTCTTAATATTTTTGGAGAAACCGAGATTTCTATACTGCTTGAAGATGAAAATGGCTGTTCCGTAGAAGACTTGATCATTCTGGCCTTGGAAGAGCAGGAAGTGGATATATCATTTCCGAATGTAATGCGATTTGGTGGAAATGGAGAAAACGCCATGTTTCAAATCCCTCCTTACCCAGGCATAAAGATGATCGAAGAACTTAGTGTTTTCGATCGCTGGGGAGAGCAATTATTTTTGGCTGAAGATTACGATCCGGCTACACAAACGATATTTTGGGATGGTACATTTAATGGGAGTGCCGTAAGTCTGGGCGTATATGTTTTCAAACTGGTCTATTTGGATCGTGATGATAATCGGAAAATTGAATACGGCGATATCGCTGTGATCGCCAATTGATTGGTTTTATCGGATCTACCTCCCATTCAAATTGACGTGCTGCCTGAAGTTATTTAAAATTATATGTTCAAAATAACCGCAAAGTCCGATAATGAATACGGGTTCGCTACGATTATAGCGTTATTTGTTTCAATCTTGGTGACCTTTATACCCTTTGCAGTTAAAATTCAACATCCTATATAACTACCTAATTAATTTCATAGGTAGAATTAAGCTACTTCTTAACATGTAAAAATAAAAACCTTCACATTAAGATAATATTTAATATGTAAATCGCTATTTTTAAGCCTGAAAGAAATAGTGATTGCAAATTGACTGGAGGGACTCAAAAATATAATTCTAATTTCCTTTTGATTGGAAGCATCTTATGTTTGCTGTCCGCTATTGGATTTGGTTATTTAGTCCGTGAAATTCAAGCCGAGAAAGACTTTAAATCTGAACTAAGCACCTTTCTTACAGAAGAACTGCAAAGAACCAGGCAGAACATTACAACATCCCATACGTCAGAAATCGATTTTATGGCTTTGCAAAATTCCATATATGACGTCTTTATTCAAAAGGATGACAGTTCTTACTATTGGAATAATTATTTGACTTCCCTGGAAAATATTCGTAAAAGTAGTTCCGAGTACATTATTACATATAAGGATAAGAGAGGTCCTTTTACAAAGATGATTGGTCTTGATTTTCGAAGTAAGGGAAAAGCTACCCAAATCTTAAAGGACAAATTTCATGTAATCTTGAAAAAAAGTAATGTTTCAGCTAAAAGCTTTAGCATCAAAGATTATTTGGATGAGTCTTTCTTCTTTGAAATAAATGAAGCAAATTCTTATTCTCCAATTCTTTCTACCTCCATCTTTTTTTATCTCTTTTTTATAAGCCTTCTGATGGCTTGGTTATTTACCATCACATTTTATAGAAACAAAATAAAACACTGGTTAACCCTAATCCTGGGAATTGCATTATGGATTGGTCAAAATAATTTTATCCTACCAATTTACGATGTGTCATACCTCAGCGATTTAACCAATTCGTACAGCAGGTTAAACCCCGACATGCTTTTCCTGATTAGCAATTTGATTTTTATTGCTTTTTACATCAATTGGATAAAAAGAACAAAGATTCTCTCCAAAATCAATGGGTGGCTAAGCAATATCATTGCGCCGTTTACCGTGACCTTTGGTTTTATTTATATATGTTTTCTTGCCAAGGGATTCCTATTTAGCGACCCATTGCACTCCTATTCCGGACAATTGGTACAATACAAGATGCAAGGTTTTATTTTCATCCTTGTATTCATTGCAGCCCTTGCATTGATGTTTTACTTTTCCACCGTTACCTTTAACACCATACGAAAATTAGATAGCTCCATCAATAAGTACTTTTGCTGGGGTATTGGTTTAATATTGACGTATCCAATCAGTCTTTTCCTTGACGTGCAATTTCCACTGTGGACACTTTACACCTTCATAGTTTCCTATTTACTCATTCTGGAGTTGCATCTTGAAAATAAAGAGAGACAAATTACCTACGCTTTTTGGTGGATCATTATACTTTCCGGATTTTTGGCAAGCATCACTTTTTATTATCGATTGCAAGATGGGATAACAGCGCAAACCGAAAACATTAATAAACTCTACGCCGCACCAGTCTCTCATGAGTCGAAGGTTATTTATCAAATCGATTCCATTTTACAGAATTCCAACATTTTCCCACAATTATCCTCTCTGCCCTATCCATCCAAATTAGATAAGAATGATTTTGAAGCCTATGTCTTAAATATAATTGACTCTCAAGACATTAATACCTCCAATATAAATATCGCACTGGAGGCAACAGACCGTCAGGGAATCACCTTGTTTGTCAATCATTTTAGCACCTCATTTGCGTTCAGTCAATCGATCGCTACCGCCAACCGACTTTCGGAATACATCTACTTCAATCCTTTTAACAATGCCTATTTTCTTGATTACTTCGTGGACAATGAATCTTATCTTTCTTCTCCGCTCGAACTAAAAATTAAAATAGATTTTAATCAGGCAAGCGATTCCGAATTTCTTGAAAATTTGAATTACCTTATTTTTAAAGACAACAAGGTGATTAAAAACCACCTAAAGTCCAACTCTGATATTTCCATACGTGAGTTGCAATCCATCAGGACTTCTCAAATAGCCGGTGATTATTCTTATTCCGTATCGAGGCCGGATAAAGGAATCAAAATTGTGGCCTACAGCACAATAGGCGGGCTCATCAAACCGATTTCTTTATTTTCTTTTGTGGTAAGCCTTTCTGCTATTTTGATCTTCTTTGTTTCTTTACTAAATACCAAGTTTAAATTTCTACCTAAAGAACTGGACCTCAAGTTCTACGACACTTCCTCACTTCGTACCAGAATCCAGCTTACGATTATTATGTTGATCGTATTTTCATTTCTAATCATCGGAGTTGTAACTGCATTTTATTTTAAGAATGTATTGGAAAACAACAACTTAAACACGCAAAGAGAAGAGGTAAGTACAATCTTAAATGATATTCAAACGAATAATGATGGCGTAGAAAACAATTTACTCGCGGCGTCAAGCCTTCAATCCCGGATTGAGGAAATGGCCCATATTCACGATAAGAATCTGATATTTTTTGATCATACTGGTAAAAAGCAAAAAGCAAGTTTTATTACTCCACGAATAGACAGAGTCCCTTATGATATCATGAGAAACTTTGCGAATTCCGGAAGCAAAAAAATAGTACCTCGAATTGAATTGGAAGATTCTAAATATACAATTGATTTTATTCCAGTATATTATAAAGGCAACAATCCATATGGTTATTTGGGTATTTCCTACACTCCAGTCAACAATTCGAATCGAAGTATTCGGGACTTTCTTAGTACTATTTTGAATGTTTATATTTTTCTTTTTCTAATTGCCGGTGCATTGGCCATCGCCATTGGAAACTCGATCACAAAGCCTTTGTCAATATTATCCGACAAACTCAAGGCTTATAAATTGGGCAAATCCAATCAATCTCTGGACTGGAATACCAAAGATGAAATCGGAAAATTGATAGGAGAATACAATGTGCTTGTGCAAAAACTGGACGAAAGTGCCAACATACTTGCTAAAACAGAAAGAGACATGGCATGGAGGGAGATGGCAAAACAAGTGGCACACGAAATCAAAAATCCACTTACTCCTATGAAGCTCAGTATACAGTATCTTGGAAAGGCCGTAGAATCCAACCCAGATAATGCCAAAGAATTAATTCAGCGAGTATCGACAACATTAATCGAACAAATCAATAATCTCAATCAAATCGCCAACGAATTTTCCAATTTTGCCAAAATGCCCAAAGCGTCCAATGAGAAGATCATCATAAACGAAATCGTTGAAGCGATTCATGACCTGTTCCGCAAAAGAGAAGATATGGACATTCAAATGTCTGAGCCTATTGATGACTTGTATGTCTTTGCCGATCGCAACCATCTAGTCCGAATACTCAACAATATAGTCAAAAACGCCATCCAGGCAATACCCACCAACAAAAAGGGTAAAATCAATATCTCTTTATCCAAACAAGGCGATAAAGCAGTAGTGGCAGTAAAAGATAACGGCAGCGGCATCCCGGACGATATGAAAGAAAAAGTATTCACCCCCAATTTTACCACCAAAAGTTCAGGCACAGGGCTAGGACTGGCCATCTCAGCCAATATGATCGAATCTTTCAACGGGAAAATCTATTTCGAAACCGAAGTCGGAACAGGCACCGAATTTTTTGTCGAGATCCCCCTCATGCGTCTACAGGACAATTTTCCGGATCAAAATCGGGTAATGCTAGATTAGAAAACCACGAAACACGCAATGTTGCACAATGATTTCACGAAGAATTGTTTGTTAAATCTATACACTTCATCCTAGCTTCTACGTATAACATCTCCGCAACCTCCAATCTTTTCAATATTAAATCTTCCGTGCTTCCCCGTGTCTTCACCACAAATCTCCGTGTAATCATCTCTGACCTCTCCAATTTTCTCTTACTCTTCATTCTCAACCCCCTTCGTGCTTCCCCGTGTCTTCTCCGTGCTCCTCCGTGTAATCCCTCCGAGTCCTCTCTCCACACTCCAATCTTTCACATCTCTCCAATCTCAAAACCTCCGTGCTTCCCCGTGTCTTCTCCATACTCCTCCGTGCAATACCTCCGAATCCTCTTTACCTCCTATCTTCTCATGCTCTCCAATCTCAAAAGTCCCTGTACTTCTCCGTGTCTTCTCAGTGCCCCTCCGTGTAATCCCTCCGAGTCCTCTCTCCACCCTCCAATCTATCTCATCTCACCAATCTCAAAACCTCCGTGCTTCCCCGTGTCTTCTCCATGCTCCTCCGTTTAATCCCTCCGTGCCCTCCTCCCCTTCTCCACAATCTCCCCCCTTCTCAACCTTATTTCACCATTTTATGTTAATTTTACAACCTAAATTGAATGATCTATGTCAACAGTAGTACTTTATACTCTCACCGTTTTACTCACAGCATTCGTCATGGAATTTGTCGCCTACTTCAGCCATAAATATTTGATGCACGGATGGTTATGGTCATGGCATGCAGATCATCACAATCCAAAAATGAAGGAAGGATTTTTTGAAAAAAACGATTTATTCTTCCTTGTGTTTGCCATTCCCAGCATGGCGTGTTATTTCTTAGGTTCTTTTGTGCCATCATTAAGAATATTATTTTTTGTAGGAATTGGAATCAGCATCTATGGATTGATCTACTTCCTCATTCACGATGTGTACATTCATCAACGATTCAAGTGGTTTAGACAGCTGGATTCAAAGTATAGCAGAGCTATTCTTCGCGCACATGGAGACCACCATAGCATTCAGGAAAAAGAAGGCTGCACCTCATTTGGTCTCTTAATCGTAAGCAACAAATATTTCAAAAAAAGATCGGAGTGGAAAAAAGCATAAGGCGTATTCAAATCTCTATCACTCCGATTACCATGGACATGCTCTTATGTATTCAAAACTATAGTTGAAGTTTAAATCTACTCTGAAATTTTCCCCGATATCCCAATTTCTTGCTCATATCTACAATTTACTCAATGGGACGGTCCATTTAATAAAGAAGTCTCCTTGCTCCAAAATTTTGATAACATTTTTATACTTTTATAGAAATTTAACCTACTGAAATTCTATTGAAATAGAGATTTTCAGGAAAGTTACCCCCAATTCCCAGGTGAAATTACATTATCCCAAATGAGGATTTTTCCTGTTTATGCATGTCAATCAACAGTTTAGTATTGAAGTATCTATTTCAAGAGCTAAATTCGGTACAATTTTAAAAAGCAATGAAGCAAAAACACCTACTATTCTTATTAGTATCTGTCTTTATCGTTACCGATGGTGAAGCACAGGCGTCCTATGTAGAAATCTCAGAACAAAGCGGTTTACTATTCAACTACAAAGAAGAATTAAAAATGGGAGGCGGAGCAGCTTCTTTTGATTTTGATAATGATGGGGATGATGATATCTATGTCGTAGGAGGACAAAACGCTGACGGTCTTTTTGAAAATGATGGATTCGGAAATTTTACAGACGTAAGTGAATCCACAAAAATATCGGAACTTACCCATTCTTACATGTCAACTTCTGTTTGTACAGGTGATATCGATAACGATGGGTATCGAGAACTATTTATTGGCACCATAGGAGAACCGAATACTGCATTTGATTCCATAAAAAGAAATATTCTATTAAAATACAATCCAGCCACTTCACAATATGAAGACATTACGTTGTCCTCACTTATTGATGACGAATCCTTCTGTATGGGTGCCCATTTTTTTGATTCTAATCAGGATGGATATCTGGACATTTATGTCATGAACTATGTGGAAGAACCTAAATTACTTGTTGAAGATGGCATAGTCACAGGTTTTGATCACGAATGCCATGACAACAGATTATATGTCAATCAAGGCGATGGAACATTTGAAGATCGCACTTCATTTTATGGCTTAGACCAAGCAGGATGTACCCTCGCTGCTACTTCATCTGATCTCGATTGGGATGGTGACCCAGATATTATAGTAGCGAATGATTTTGGAAAATGGCTTCAACCCAATCAATTGTTCCAAAATCAGGGAGAACACATGCCGTACGAAGAAGTAGGCCATGAATCCCATACCAACGCACAGATGTATGGTATGGGAATAGGTGTAGGCGATTACGATGAAGATTTGGATCTAGATTTTTATGTCACCAACATTGCGGAGAATTACTTCTTTGAAAATCAAGGTCATATGACTTTTGAAAATAAGGCAGCTGTCTTGGACATTCAAAATACTACAACACCTAATGGCTTGTATGTAACGGGCTGGGGAGCAATTATGGAAGATTTTGACAATGACTCTTACCTTGATTTGTTTGTTTCCAATGGCTACGTGTATTCAGCGGTTGATGTGGACGATGAAGAACAAAATGACGAACTGTATGTAGGTTCATCCAGCTTTGATTTCACAAGAATGACGGAAGAATGCGGTATAAATTTCACTGGTCCTTCGCGTGGTGCATTGTTTGGAGATTGGAATAGCGACGGCGCGCTTGATTTAATAACCATTACCAACGAAAATTTAGGAGTAGAACCCCAAAATTCGATCAACTATTATCAAAATACACCTTCAGAACAGCATTGGATCGGACTAAGACTAACCGGAACTACATCCAATAAGGATGCATTTGGGGCTAAAGCTATAATGTATAGCGATGATCGTGCATTAATGCGAGAACTACGTGGTGGAGATAGCCATGCAAGTCAAAACAGTGCCATTCTCCATTTTGGGTTAGGCCAAATGGACCATATTGACTCGATTCAGATTTATTGGCCAAGTGGTCTTATCGAAAAAATAAGTACCCCAGCTATTGATCAATATCATTCAATTACAGAAGGCGTGAATACGAATACTGAAGAATCATTTTCGCAAAGTTCAAAAATAAACATCTACCCTAATCCCGCCACAGCGTATATAGACATTGAATTACCAAAGAATACTAATTCCCCAGTACAAATCAAATTGCTTAATTCCTATGGCAGTTTGGTCTTAGAGCAAAAACTTACTCAACATAAATCTAAACTAGAATTATCTAACATACCGTCTGGAGTATACACCCTTGTCTGCACTACGAATTCTTTTCTGAATTCTCAGTCGGTCATCATTTTGACTCCATAATTTTTGAAAAAACATTTAAACTATGAAAATCAAAATTCTTTTCTTTTTACTAATTGCATCTGGAATGTTTGCAAACAACATTGAAGTGAGTAACATTTCGCTTACCGGACAAAATACGGATGATGAATTCACCCTTGTCCAATTCGATTTGAGCTGGGAAAATTCCTGGAGAATCAGCTCTGGTCCCTCCAATTACGATGGAGCCTGGGTATTTATCAAATTCAAAGAAAATAGTGGCAATTGGGAACATGCTACAGTAAATTATGTAAATGGAACTGCAGCAAATGATGGGCACACAGAAGCGGCTGGTTCTACGATCACAACTTCTGCTGATGGAATTGGAGTATTTGTGTACAGAAATGCCGATGGAAATGGAGATGTCAATTTCACCGGAATTCAATTGCGCTGGAATTATGGCGTTGATTTTGTGAATGACAACTCTATTGTTGACGTACAGGTATTCGCCATTGAGATGGTCTACATTCCTCAAGGCAGCTTCGAATTAGGGTCAACCACAAGTGGTTCTGAGTCAGATTATTTCTATCAAGATACAGGAGTCTTCGGATTTAGAGATACCTATGACATAGATTCTGAAGCGTCAATTACAATAAGTTCTGCTGTAGGTGAATTGTACTACCAAGTTGCTTCTTCGGAAAACTCAGGAGATCAACTGGGCCCAATTCCAGCAGCTTTCCCTAAAGGGTATGATGCATTTTGGATAATGAAATATGAAGTATCAGAAGATCAGTGGCTGTGCTTTTTTAATTCATTGACTAATACGCAAAAAGGCAACCATGATCTCACAGACAGTGATCACAAAAATTCAGATGCAGTAGTCAGCAGAAACACTATTGCCTATACTTCTGGAAATGCGACCACTGATGCTCCTGCTCGTGCCTGCAATTTTACATCGTACGAAGATATGGCTGCCTATTTGGATTGGACAGGTTTGAGATTTATAACCGAATTGGAATATGAAAAAGCAGGAAAAGGACCTACGCACATCATAAATATGACTGCTGCGGGTACAACTACTGGATTTGACCAATTGTATACCATTGATAATGATGGAGATGAAAATGCATCTATTTCAAACCCAGGAGAAAGTATTGGAAACTTCTGCTACCAACCAACGGATCCAGGTGGACCAATGCGAGTGGGAATTTTTGCAGCAAGTGCTCTTAATCCTACTCGGGTAGAAACGGGAGGAAGTTATTATGGTGTGATGGAACTTAGCGGAAATCTTTATGAACGTGTGATCGGAGTAGGTTCTCCTATAAATAGAGCATACACAGGTAATCATGGTGATGGAGAAATTCTTAACTCTGGTTTTCATAATGTGGCGAATTGGCCAGCCGTAAATTCCGAAGGGGCTATTTGTTACAGAGGCGGTTCCTGGACAAATTCTCTCGGACGTCTTGGTGTAGCGGATAGAGAATCTGCGGCGCTTTTATCCTCAATTACAAATGGCAGAATAGGATTAAGAGGATGTCGTACGTCTGATTAAGATGATAATTATGAAATATAATTTATCCATAGTATCATTAATAGGCTTTCTATCGATTATATCCGTAAATACTAGTTGGGCGCAATTCGATGGTGGAAATGGAGATGGTCAAGACAAAAGTGGTACGATCCAACAGACCCTAAATGGAGCCTCGGTAAACACATTGGCTATGTACCTGGGAGGAAATGGTGACGGGCAGGACAAAGATGCAACCGTTATCACTTTAGCGGGAAATGTTTTGTCCGTAATGTATGAGGGTGGAAACGGCGATGGACATGATAAAGATGCCTTCCTAGGAACATTGATCGGTCAAGAACTCTCTTTTCTTTACTTAGGAGGAAATGGAGATGGTCAAGATAAAGTAATGTTTGCAGGTGTCTTAGACGGTGCGGAAATTGCATCCTTGTACGGAGGGGGGAATGGTGATGGTCAAGATAAAAACATGTTCTCAGGCGTATTGGATGGTGCGGAAATTGCTCAACTGTTTGGTGGAGGAGTAGGCGATGGACACGACAAAGATATGTTCGCCGGTGTATTGGATGGTGCTGCATTGGCAGGCCTATATTCTGGCGGTGTAGGTGACGGACAAGACAAAAATACGTTTGCTGGAGTTTTGGATGGTGCTGAATTAGCCGCACTCTACTCTGGTGGTAATGGAGATGGTTTTACGAAAAATGTCCTTCAATATATTTTCGATTTCCCAGGATGTACTTTTGTTGTGAATACAGATGACAATGGATTTGGATCGCTGCGATATGCAATCAATTGTGCTTCACCAGGCGATACCATTGAATTTAGTCCATTACTTATTAATGATACAATTGCGCTTACATCAACCAACTTAGAAGTGACTCAGGATCTGTTTATCAATGGAAATAAAGCAGCAGAGTTAACTGTAGACGCAAGTCTTTTAAACAGAGCGTTTAAGATGGGAGCAAATTCACTTACCATAAAAGGATTAAGAATCATCGTTGGGACAGAAGCTTCCGGTGGTGCGGTCCTTTCCAGTGGAATGTTGACCTTAATGGACGTAGACATCTATGATCCGACAAATAATGCAACGTCGGTGATACAAACCTCTATGACTGGTTCACTAAGAATTAGAGGGGAGGTT
>JBCCVV010000142.1:0-17112 GCA_039194925.1 Bacteroidota bacterium | reverse complement strand
TTCGAAGTAAGGAAATTGAGAATCCATGTCTACATGTATAATATCTCCTAAAATATTGGAAGAACCAGTATGAAGAATAAATAAGCCACCATCGTTGCTATCAAACGTTGCATCATTGTTAAAGGTACCCGAAATCAATGTTCCTTCTATTGCGCAAATCACTATTTCCTCCTGCGACATTGTACCCGCATCAGTTGTACAATTGCAAACTTCAGTTCCTTCTACAAAGTCACTTTCACATCCTTCAGAATCTACTATCGCAAAACCATAGACTTCTCCGGAAGCAATCTGCTCAGAGGTAAAAGTAGAACCGTTTATTTGTTCTCCATTCACAAAATATGGTAAACTTCCTCCTTCGATATCAAAAGACACCGTGTACAAATTTCCATCACAGACCGTAGAAAGATTCGAGGGTGCCGGACTGTCCAAAAACGTAATCAACACTTCATCCGTACCCAAACACCCAAATTCCGTGTTTTCCAATACAAATGTATATGTACCGGGCATATCGAATACCACAAAAGTCGATTGAGAGATCACCTGCAGTTCTGCCACACTCTCATCCGGTTGAGAAGTAATCGACCAAACACCTTCGGTAGTGATGGAATTCGCACTCAACTCAAAGATCAACTCACACGTTTCTGCATCGTTACCGGCATCTACCACCGGATCTTCATAAAAAATTATCGGCTGGCCAGCAGCTATTGACAAGCACGGATCCAATACGTCAACATTCCCGGCAATTTCATTTCCAACTACGTAGGATATATAATACACTTGTCCGGCATCCATATTCAAAGCATCAAAAGAAAATACACCTGATGCATTGATGGAAATAATATCCCCCAAGGTACCTGCATCCTCCGTATGCAAAATAAACAACCCTATATCATCAAAATCTAACGTAGCGTCGTTATTATGTATCCCCTGACCATCGAAGTCCTCACTAATACAAAGTATAATTGGTTCAGGTGACATCGTACCTGCATCACTTGTACATGGACATGTATAGCTTCCGTCCACTGTCACTACACAACCTTCACTGTCTTCCACCTCAAATAAATAAGAATCGCCAGAGGCAATATCATTTGAAACAAATATATTTCCACCAATTGTAATTCCATTAACTGTAAAAGGTGCACTACCGGAAGTCACATCGAATGTCATCGTATAGAACCCATTATCGTCACATATAGCGACTGGATCGCTCGTCGAAAGCCCGTCCACGATAGTAACTGTCGTCTCTACCGTGCCTATACAATTTTCTCCAATCTCCTGTAAGGTAAATTGATAGGTACCTGGCCCTGTTACGACTACATCTGTGACAAAGCTTGTCTGATTGCTATACAAAACGATATCTGCTGGGTTTGAAGATGTCCATAGCCAAGAATTTCCAACTGAGGGAGTAGCTTCTAATGTAAAACTAAGGCTGCAAAACTCCAATTGTGGCTCAATAAATGGCTCAGGCGCTTCGGATACCGTTACGTCATAACACATTTGCTCAGTTCCGCATACCGTGGTAATTTCCAAACAAATTTGAGCAACCCCAATGGATTGCCAGGTGAAATTGACAAATCCCGCCTGGATGAGAATATCTGCATTCGTCGCTGTCCACTCCCAATCAATGATATTCGGATCATTAATATCCGGTATGGTCAACTCAGTATTGATACAACTGGTTTCCGGTATGGTTAACATAGGGAATTCCACATCGGGGAATTTATTTACGTTCAATGTTGTGGGAATAGCCGTACAATCTCCTCCGTTCAAAGTAGCAGTAACACTTCCAGGATTGAAATTATCATCCCAAAGTATAGTGACCGTATTATTTGTCTGGTTGGTGATCATTCCTTCATCGACGACTATAAAATAGGATTCTGAAATATCAGGAACTGGGCTAAGAACATAAACCACTTCTTCTCCCGGACACACTTCCTCCAACCCATCAATTGTAACTGTAACTTGGTCTACCACATCTATAGTAAGACAGGTTTCTCCTTCACACCCATTATCGATCTGTATGGCACAGATATTACCAGGACCTGACGACCAAATAACACTCAATGTACCATTTCCATCATTAATAAATTGACTAAATCCTCCTTGATTGATGATGAACAAATAATCAAAATTGTTTCCTGTAAAATTTTCAACTACATACTGTACTTCTTCTCCCACACAAACCTCTGTGGGGCCAGTAAAGTTTACCACAGGTTGTTCTACGATCGAGAGGGCAACACAGACGGTTGTCAAATCAGCACAATATACCTGATTGTCTATGTCGTTTTGAATATCCGCTGTAGTCAGGGAGCCATTCGGAGTAGGCAAACTCGATTCATCTGTCAATAAATAGGAAAGCCCGCAAACTTCATATTCCCCTACGGCATAAGCCGTAAAGTCTGTGGAAGCATCAATGGCAATTACAACACCATTTTCACTTACCACATAAGTATATCCATAGGTTGCTGCGTCTGGTGCTGTTCCGCTGTATTGTGGAGTAAGATCAAGATTGAGTGCAACATCCCCCTCACATTCTCCTACAACGGTCGTCGTAAACGATCCGGCATCTGCAACACACGGTGCGCTAATAATCAACTGATTCTGACCAAAATATTGCGCACACAAGATTTCATCCAGAATCGCCGTTTCAATGTCAAGAAAAGTATTGGTGCCATTTACTGTTGGAATCAGTAATTCATCATCGAGAAGGAAATACAACATGGTGACATTATAATTTCCTTCGGGAAGTCCGGTAAAATCATCTGTGGTCAGAAAATCAATTAAAACATCCGTATCCGCATCATAAACCACATAGTAGAAACCATATATCGTTGGGTCAGGAGGAGTACCCGCAAATGTAATATCCCAGTTTGGATCAAGTGCCGAATCGCCTGCCGGAGCAGTAATTATATCCAATTCAAGTGTTCCATTAACCTCTATACTACAAGGCAAGGTGATGATTAATTCATTTAATCCAAAAAGGAATCCACAAATATCGTCAGAGATAGCATTCTCTAAATCATCTAATACATTTACTCCATTGGCCGGTGGAATTTCACTTTCATCATTTAATCTATACACCAATGCTTTTACAAAATATTCCCCTTCTGACAGTCCCGTAAAATCATCGGTTGTGAGATAATCAATAATCTCTTCCGTCACAGGATTGTAGACTACATAATAAAGGCCCCAATCTGTAAAATCCGGAGCAGATGGAGTCCAAGAGATCATCCAAGAAGGGTCTAATGCTGGATCGCCGACATCAGCCATGATAATGTCAGACTCCAAAGTAGCAGAAAAATTTAATTCACAAGCCTCAATAAAAACAATGCTAGATCCAATCATTAAGTCGGCACATATGTCACCCGTGGAAATCAACAAAATAATGTCAATTAGTGACGTATTAGTAAAATCCAAGGCTAATATTGTCGGCAAGTCGGAAGCAAGAATAGAAAGTCCATAAACACCATAAACCCCTTCATCGAATCCTGTCATATCTACCGGATTTTCCAAAATATGGACGGTGTCAACCACAAATAAATTCTCTACAAAATAGACATATACATATTCTGGTTCATTGGCTGGCAATTCACAATCGCTATAACTGGGTGTAAAATCTATTTCCAAAGAAGGGTCTCCTTCTGGAGCAAATACATTAAATGGTGAAATACCGCTACCCCCTTGAGCCAGGCAAGGTGCCTCATCACAGGTAGAAAAATTACAATTAATACCCGTTTCATCTGCAAAGGTGAGATCGAAACAAAATAGCTCACCATCTTCAAATATAAACGAATCGTCCATTTCTAAAGTCCAGGTACCATTTATATCACCTGTTAAATCTTCCAGGCATCCTGATTCTGGATAATAGCTCCCCACATATGGTCCCTGACCCCAATTATCTGCACCAAACCAGGTTGGGTTATTCGTACAATCCGGAATGGCACTGGCTCCACACTGTATAAAATCCATATCAAAATTGACATTACTCCCTAAATTAGACCCATCTCCAGGAGTTAAATCCACAAATGAGCCATCCGGTGCTACAATTCTTAAGTTAAGTTCTTGTACTGCGTTATGTCTGAATTGGACACCTACATTGACTAGGCTTTGACCTCCTACACCCAAAATATTGTTTGTAGATCCGGAGATACTAATTGTGGCTGAAGTCGGAGAATCAGAGATGATCGGTACGGTACAATCTTCGCAATAGCATTGCGCAGCAACCTGGTAGAACGAAAGAAATATGAACACAAATAAAAATACTGGCCTTCTCATAATCCGTTTAATGTATACTTGTCAAATGCAATTCCTTTCCGAAACGCTGCATTTTTATAAGCGAAACATTAAACGAAGAGTTTAGTGAACTAAACAACTTGAAAAGTTAACGCGTCATTTAATGATGATAAACGCGTTCTCTTAGTATAAAATATGTCTTAATTTTTAACCGATGAATCGACATTAATAAATCAATTCACTAAAAATAGTGCATTTGAAAATAGCAAGGTACCCTTATCCCAAAAACCTCTGAACAAAGGATTATCCACCATGTAAATGATATTTCCCCCACCTTTTTCTTCAACTGCGTAAGAAACGGAATTCTCTATTTTCGGTCTCAGATTTGCTCCGATAAACCCATAACTCTGAAAATCTTCCGGTACTGTGATCACATTCCACGCATCTTTTAATTTACTGTAATGTTGTCGTGAAGTCTTAAGGCTGTGATAAGAACCACCCAAGCCATATGCCAAAGGATGTGAACTATCAGTTGTATTTCGAATTACCGCACCAGGTATACCATTGCTTATGCCGTGTCTTTCCTGATCCTGATAGCTATCTTCACGCGCCGCTAACTTCTGTGCTTCTCTATCTTTCTTGGCAGCATTCTTCTCGTCGTCTGTCGCGTATTTAGATAGCGCAAATCCTTCTTTGCCTACAAAATTGCCAAGAGCTCCTGATATGGCTATCACCTTACCTCCATTTCGGGCAAAATCAGTAATATCTTTCAATTGACCGTCACTTAAATTATAATATCCATCGGGTAATATCAATGTATTAAAATCCGCTAAGTTCACTCGTCCCATGTTCTGTTTATCCACAATACTCAATGGGTATCCGATCACCTCATCAAAGTAATGCCAGACCTGTCCTACTCCATTGGCATTTGTACCTCGACCAGAAATCAAAAGTGCTTTTGGATGACTTAATTTGGAAAACGAACCTCCTCCAATATCACCTCCATCATTAGAAAATCCTGAAGAAAGACAAAAACAGTCTTCACAAGATGCTAAAATTTCAGCCAGAGTTGATTTCATATCTGTCACAAATGAATTATCGCCTCTCACCGCTACAATCGAACCTTTTGTAACCGTGCCTTCCGAAAAATTTACATCTTTATTTGCCATCCGTACTTGGATACCTGCTTCGTAAATCTTACTCAAATACTGAGCAGATTGTACACTGTTCCACGGGATTACATAGGCATACGGTGGATATTCCCCTTCATCAATAAGACAGGTCGCAGTCTCTATTTTCTTCTCTTCCATAGCATTGGTTGAGGTGTAACTTTCCAATGCATAGGCTTGCACCCCATAGGCATGCGGCAAAGACCAG
Source organism: Bacteroidota bacterium (assembly GCA_039194925.1). GTDB lineage: Bacteria > Bacteroidota > Bacteroidia > Chitinophagales > Saprospiraceae > CAJXUU01. Next base: position 11,502 of record JBCCVV010000142.1, on the reverse strand, counting down.
GCAGTAATATCATACGTCACACTATCGCTCAATTCTGGTTCTGGTTCCATCAATACCTGCAACAATGCCCCATTTGGTTGATTTGCATTAATGACAATATCACCTTCTTCCATTTTAAACGATGCAGATCGTCCGGTTTCGTAATTGTATCCACTCATGTCATTCTGACCCGAAGTGCGATAATATTTGATCTTATTTTTTGCTAACAAATCGGCCAAACGATTTGCCTGGCCCGATTTCTTAATCACGTACGATTTGTATTTTCCTTGAGGAAAAGAAACGGCATTGGCAAAATAGGTTACAAAATTTTCATGGATACGATCTGCTTGTCGTGATACTTCCTCAATTGTCGATAACGCCGTTTGTGTATGGTGATCAATTCTATCTTGAAGCGTTAATGTATCACCATTTGGAAGCATAATGGCTCTGCCCGCCATTCCATGGCCTGCCTGTTCATATGTCATCCCTACAGCACCATTGAAGGTAGGATAGGTATCACCATACGATGGATAGAGCAGATCAAACAGTTCTCTTGTAAAATACAACCAACCTTCTCTGTCAAAATATTTTGCGTTGTTTTTACCTATATCCGTTTGTAAATCTCTTTGAAAATCTGTGATGTGTTTATGGTACGGCTCTGCTGCTGGAGCGAAGTAGTATCCCGCATCGTATCCCATCTCGTGATAATCTACATGAACATGAGGCATCCATTTGTGGTATTGCGCAATACGAAGCTGACTTTCTACTTGTGTCTGCCACGCCCAATCTCGGTTTAGGTCAAATAAATAGTGATTCACTCTACCGCCGGGCCATGGCTCCATATGCTCTCTATCCGTCAGTCCCGGATGTGGATCTTTTCCACCAATCGATCGTACCCATTGTGTGTAGCGATTAAACCCATCCGGATTCAAAGCAGGATCGAAAAGTACCACCGTATTTTTCAACCATTCTCCGGTTTGAGAATTCCCCGGATCTGCCAATTGGTGCAAAATATCCATACTGCTTTCCGTACAAGCTCCTTCATTTCCATGCACTCCAAAGGAAAGCCATATGATGCTATACTTCTTATCCAACTCGTTGCCATTATCTTCGGCTAATCCAATCTTAGATAAGTGATTATTTTGAATATCGTTGATCATAGCCTGATTTTCAGGAGTAGTAATTGTAGCCAAAAGCAATGGTCTGTCTTCATTTGTCTCCCCATATTCAATTAATGTCACTCGATCTGAATTTTCTGCCACATAATGGACATAATCAGCAACCAAATAATGCGGTGTGAAATGCTTGCCATAATCCGTTCGCAAATAAGCACCTGGAGTTTCCAATGTCTGACTAAAACAAGAAAGACCTATTGTAATGAGAAAAAACAGTGATAAAACAGACTTACTCATGTTGATTTTGTATTTGAAGTCGCAATATAGTAAAGATTGAAGGAATTGGAGAGAACGGAGGGCACGGGGATCTTTCACCGAGAATGCACCGAGAAATTGAAAGATTGGAGGGAATGGAGAAATTATTTCGGGAAGCATCCAGAAGACACGAAGTAGCACTGAATAAATGAGGGAATGACCAGATGGATAGCAATCCATTACTTATAAAATGTTATGAGAAGAAACGCCGAAAAGTACAGAGACGTTAATTCCTTAGTGAATTCTTGGTGCCCACCGTGGTAAAAAAATAAAGCGATTCAAACGGTTCCCCGATTCAGCAATTCAAACGGTTCCAGCGATTCAGAGTTTCAAACGGTTCCAGCGATTCAAACAAAATAAATAATCCCTTGCAATACAATCCACGCATACACTGCTGCCACAATATCATCCAACATTACAGAAAATGCACCTTTCATATTATTGTCAATAGTCCGAATTCCAAGTGGCTTCCAGATATCGAATAGCCGAAACAGTCCAAAAGCAAGCCAAATGTACCAGTGGTTAAACGGAATAAAAAGTAAGGTTATCCATACACCAACTGACTCATCCATTACGATTTTAGAAGGATCATGCCCCCAATCTTTGAGTACGATCTGGCATGCCCAGGTACCCAGAATTGTAAAAACTAGGATCAATGCGATCAAAATCATATTTAATTGCTCGGGCATATAATGATGCAAGGCATAATAAACAATTATCCCAAATAGAGCACCAAAGGTCCCTGGTGCCACGGGTACATACCCAAATCCAAATGAAGTTCCGATTGATTTTGCTAATATTGACTTTAAGCTCATGAGTCTTGTGTATTGACCATATGTCTGGCGGCGTGAGGAAATCGTTGAAATATTTCTTCTTGAAATAATTCATCTATGGGCAACTCAGAAATTGCTGCGGCCATGCACTCCAACCAAGCACCGGCGCCAAACATGGTAACTTTATGAGGAAGATGCCGCATCCTTAATTTTGGATGTCCATGTACTTCTGAATATCGTGGTGGTCCACCAAAAAATTGAGTTAAAAACTTGAATTGTTTTGATTTCACCTCCTTGATATCAGTTTGGAATAAATGACTGATTCGTTCATCAGCTAAAACTTTGTCGTAAAAACCATCCACTAGTTTCCACAAATTTTCATCCCCCAGTCGTTCGTATATGGTTTGCATTGTTCTTCTTTCAATTAATAATCAAAGGCTATAGAAAATCAACATCCTGCGCATAATTGTACGTCATCAACAATCGAATTGCCCTTTTGACATCATAACCCGTATGAATGGCACGATAGAGCATTGTCGTGATGGGCAATTGTAGATTTTCTTTTTCGGCAAGCAAATGAATTATCTTCAACGTACCAACACCCTCCACGACTTCAGTAGATTTTTTCAAGATCTGATCCGGACTGTCTCCAGAAGCCAATTTTTGCCCAAAGGCATAATTCCTGGAATTTTCACTTGTCGCCGTGGCAATCAAATCTCCAATGCCCGCAGTCCCTAAAAATGATCGGCTATCCGCTCCCATCGTTTGTCCGAATTGGATCATTTCTCTTAATCCTCTGGTTATGAGCGTGGCTTGCATATTTTTACCCAGATCCAATCCATCCAAAATGCCAGACCCTATGGCAATGATATTCTTAAAAGCGCCGGCCAATTCTGCCCCTCTCATATCATAGCTACCAAAGACTGTGAATAACTTACTCCCTAAAATTTGCTGACCAATTCGGATCACCTCCATAAATTCGGAAGCAATAACTGTAGCTGCTGGCTTTCCATTTAGAATTTCTTTAGCCAGGTTTGGACCCGACATACACCCAATTCGTAAAACCGTTGTCTCGTCTAAAATCACTTCGCCCATGCTGTAGACATCTTTTCGGGTAAAGGATTCATTCTCCAATCGTTTTTCCGAGATTGTACTGATATCCAACCCCTTGGTTGCATGGATTAAGATATGCTCAGGACCAACGTGCGGTGCCAAGGCGCGCATTACCTTTCTAAAACTTGCCGAAGGGACGACCGGCATGATCACCTTACACCGATCAGCCACATACTTCAGATCATTGACAGCAGTAATCTTACCATCTGTATTTACCCCTTTAAAGAATTTACGTTCATTAATGGCCTCCATTACGGAATCTCGTCGTGTAAACAACAATACTTTTACATTCTCACTGAGCAGTTTTGCAACAGTTATCCCAAAACTCCCGGACCCTATGACGCCAACTATCTTTTGCATTTTCAACTCGTAAAATTAATTATTTAACTCTGAGTTCATATACCTACGCATTGCTTATTCATTTGAATTGCATTATTTCTGATTTCTATTCCATGAATTTTTCTTTTAATTAATTATTTCCATTCCTTTCCTTATTCCATTTTGTCTAACAAACTTGATGGGTTTGAACATCCCAATAACGGAACGACATCCACTGTTGGAATGCGTTTAAATATATCGTGACAGGATACTACAAAATGCATTCAGAGTGAATATTGACATTAATTGTGTCAACCCTACAGCTTGCTGTCAAGATGGTACGCTCGGTTGACACAATGCCCCATCCTGTATTGTGATTGCCCTTCAGGAAATTTTTCCATGAAATCAAATAAGCGAAATTAAAGGCCATCATTTGACCATGAATTTCATCACTAAATTCAACATAACTTCATTAAGAAATAGCGGGAACTACTACATTGTTCTCGAAGGACTAATACGGATCCACATCAATCTTCACGCCTACAGATTTATACCCATCGGAAGCTTTTAAAACAGATCGTTGATGTAAAATCTGTGTTTTAACCACTTTTATGGCACTTCCTTTTTTTTCTACTTTGATGGTAATGTTTTGCAAATAATACCCTTTCACTCTGGCAACGCCTGGTTCTGCTGGTCCTACGACTCGATTCCCCAGAACTGATTTTAATTGCATTGCCATGTAACGGGCGGCATCTTGAACAACTCTTGGCTTTTTATGCTTGAGTTGGATATTGATCATTCTGAAAAACGGTGGATATACAAATCGCTTCCGTTCCTGAGACTCTCTTCGAAAAAGTTTTTGATAATTGTTCGAAATAATCTCTTGAATGACAGGATGTTGCGGATTATAGGTTTGGATCACAACCTTTCCTTGTTTTTTTCTCCTTCCGGCTCGTCCAGCTACTTGGGTGAGCAATTGAAAGGCTCGTTCCCCCGCACGAAAATCAGCAAACATCAACGTGGAATCTGCATTAATCACACCCACAACAGCGATATTATCAAAATCAAGACCTTTGGTAATCATTTGTGTCCCTACCAGGATATCAATCTCCCTGCTGCCAAAATCCTCCAATATTTTTTGATAGGAATTTTTAGTCCGTACGGTATCGTAATCCATCCGTTTGGTCTTTGCTTCTGGAAACAGTTTTTGGATTTCATCTTCGATTTTCTCAGTACCAAAACCCACCTCTTCCAGGGCATCGCTACCGCAGGCAGGACAAGCATGAGGATTCTTGCTGCGAAATCCACAAATATGACAACGCAATTCATCAAAAAACTTGTGATACGTTAACGAGACATCACAATTCTTACATTCACCTTTCCAACCACAAACATTACATTGCAAAGAAGGAGCATAGCCTCTTCTATTCTGAAATAAGAGTATTTGTTCTTTATTGACTAGAGCCGTCTTCACCGAATCGATCAAATGATGGGTAAAAAAGCCATTGATTCTACCCGTTTTTCTGGCATGGCCAATATCCACGATTTCAATTTCCGGGAGCGACACACCTCCATGACGTTCCATCATTTCCACCAATGCATATTTGTTTTCCTGGGTATTAAGATAACTTTCCAAGCTTGGAGTAGCCGACCCCAAAAGAATTTTTGCATTTAGCTTTTTTGCCAAATATACTGCAGCATCACGAGCATTATAGCGGGGATTAGGATCTGATTGTTTGTACGATGGATCGTGCTCTTCATCCACAATGATCAAATCTAAATTCGGAAAGGGTAAAAATAAACTGGAGCGTGCACCCAATATTACTTTTTTACCAATGATCACATCTTTCCACAACTCCACTCGCTCATGATTGCTCATCCGGCTATGAAAAACGCCTACATCTTTTCCAAAAATATGTTTTAAGCGAGCTACAATTTGAGTAGTAAGAGCAATCTCTGGTAATAAATACAGTACTTGTTTCCCTTCGTCAATGGCCTGTTGGATCAACTCCATATACACTCGAGTCTTTCCACTACCCGTTACCCCATGAAGCAAAACAATTTTATCTTCTTCAAAATGATCATGAATCTCATCCAGTGCTCTAATTTGTTCTTCGGATAAAGGTGGCAATTCACCATCCGAAGACTCGTAGACCAATCGGCTCACATCTTTTTCAAACAATTCGATTATGCCTTTCTTCTCTAGTGACTTTAATGCACCTATTGAGGCTCCACTCATCTCGTAGACCGATGACCTTGGCACATCGGCGTCACCTCTGGAAAGACTCACGTAGGCGAGTAAAGCATTAGTTTGATGTTCGGATCTCTTTATTTTTTCAAAAGCTTCTCCCAGTTTTTCTTTATCGGACGTATACTCAGGTGCCAATCTCACAAAACCGATGCGTTTGGGTTTATATTTGGGAACAAGTTCTTCCTTTAATTTCACCACTCTCTTGTCAAGAAGTGATCGAATCAACGGATATACTGTTTTTCGTTCCAGGATATCCTTTACCTCTTCAATGGTTAGCACATTTCGAATGGTCAGGGCTTCTGCGACGATGTACTCATTGTCAGTTAGATCTGAAAAATCGTCATTAAAATTATCGTGAATAAGTAGCTTTGTTTCACTACTCAGCCGCAACCCACCTGGCAGTGCCACATGCATCACCTCACCAATGGTACAACTGTAATAATCCGCCATCCATTTCCAAAATTCGTATTGAAATTCCTGAATTATGGGTTCGTCATCGATGACCGTAACTATATTTTTGGTTTTATACTCCAAATGGACTTCTTCAAACAATTCAGTGATAAGTCCCGAATAGAGTTTATTTCTGAGAGGTACTTCTACTCTTCTTCCAAATTCGATATCTTTTTTTAGATGTTGAGGTACGTGATAGGTATACGTCTTGGGTATTGCCAGAGGCAAGATAACATTCACGTAATTAATATCTGAACTTGCTACCATTAAAAAAAGTGAGTGACAAAAGTAAACAATTCAAAAGCAAAAAAGATGTGTTGGGTTTAGGAGAGATTGGAGAAGTTATACGGAGAAGGACAGAGAAGGCACGGAGAACCACGGAGGGATTGAAGGATTGATAAAATTGATAAGAATGGAAGGAATGGAGAAGTTACATGGAGAAGCACAGAGCAGGCACGGAGAACCGCGGAGGGATTGAAGGATTGAGGAGATCGGTAGAAATGGAGGGAATGGGGAGGTTACACAGAGAAGGCGCGGAGCTACAAGGAGGAAATTATCAAATATCTTGATAAAACCCTTTGTGGTATGTAATAGTCTTCGTGGTTAATAAAGAATAATCTCGGATTCGTGCATTTGTTTCAATAATTCACATTAAAATTGCTGTCTATTAAGATTCAGCTAAAAATAGTGAGATGCAACGATTAATCCTAAGACCGCACAATCCTGACACCCGGGACTTGGCCATGGTGGCCAAAAAGATGAAAGAAGGTGCAGTTGTTATTTTTCCTACTGATACCGTCTATGCCATGGGGTGTCTTATGACAAAAAAAGACAGTATCGAACGAATCATTAAGATTAGTGGAAAGAAGGAAAAACAAGCACGATTATCACTTATTTGTAAGGATATCAAAACAGTGGCAGATTATACACTCCCCTATTCCAATCATATCTTCAAAAGTATGAAGCGCTACCTTCCCGGACCCTATACCTTTATTTTAAAGGCCAATAATTTTGTAACTAAATATTTCAAAAACAATAAAAAAGAAATCGGAATACGAATTCCAGACAACAAAATTATTTTGGAATTGCTCAACCACCTTGAGGCGCCAATCATATCTACGTCACTTAATATCGATGAGCACAACGAATATTTCTATGATCCGGAAATCATTGAAGACACCTTTGAATATAAGGTAGATTATCTCCTTGACGGTGGCCTTGGTGATGCCATTGGTTCGACAGTTTTGGATTGTACAGATGGTGATATAGAAATCATCAGGCAGGGAAAAGGCGAAGTGGATTAAGTAACTGATCAAAGGACTAAGGTTCAGGGCTTCCGGAGATAAACTTCAATCCTGCACCATAAATCATATACCATCCCCCTATACCTCGTCTAATCTCATGAAGCGTCGCTCAATCAATTGAAGACCTACCGCACTGATTACACACAAAAGTAAAAGGACAATAAAAAGAACCGTATAACCAAACGCATCCAATACCATTGTCCCGAAAATGGGTGCTATGATCATGGCAAAAGAAAACATCATGGTATTTATTCCCATATACCGACCCATATTTCCTTTTGATGCGCGATCCATCGAAGCAGAAGAAATAAACGGAAAATTGATTATCTCGCCAACACTCACAAAAAAAGTATAGAAAATAAGCATTACCAATGACGGTACCGGAAACAGAAATATTACTACTGAAACGCCAATCATCAAAGCTCCTATGATCATGGATTTAAATTTTGAAAAATACCTTTCCAAATAATAAACAATAGGCAATTCCACTAATAAGATCAACGCACCATTGGCCGTAAAAAAGAAACCAATTTCCTTTTCGCTCAACATCAACACCTCGGCCATAAATAAGGGTACGGTGTATAAAATCTGAAAGAAACTGATCAGCATGATAATCGTCAACCCCATAAAGACCAAAAACAATCCATCTTGATACGGAGACATTCCCTTTTCTTCGACTTTGATCTCTTCTTTGATCTTATCTTTTCGATTCTTGACAAAAATCAGAAGAAAAATTCCGGCAGCCAGACATGTAAGTGCGTCAATTGTAAAGATCATTCCATAGCCGTAAATCTCAATGAGCACTCCGGCAGCCGCTGGTCCGATCGCAAATCCAGCATTAAAAGCCATTCTTAACAATGAAACGGATCGTGTTTGTGTGTCTTTATTCGTAAAATACGTCAGACCGGACCAGAGTGCCGGACGAAGTAAATCAGCCAGTAAACTGCTGAGAAAAAGAAATCCACAAAACATGAAGAATTCTGAAACAAATTGCATAAAGTAGAAGCAAATGGCGGCTGAAAACAGACTAAACGCCATGGTTTTATAGTAGCCAATCCGATTTGACATTTCACCGCCCAGGTACGAACCTGCGAGTGAACCCAATCCAAACCACATAGTTGCGGTGCCTGCATCAATTTTGGTCCAGCCCAATTCTTGTGTCGTGTAGAGGGTAAGAAACGGCAAGATCAATGTGCCCATCCTATTGATAAACATCATCAATGCGAAGACGTAAATATCTTTGCTCAGTCCTCTTAGGGAATTTGCGTATATCGCGATTATCTTGTTCATGTTTCTATTTCAATGCAAACATGAGAATTTTATCTGCAACGAAGGCTTTCCATACCGTCTATTTAGCATTCGGTGGTTGAAAATTTATAATTTACCAGATACATTGACTATGCATTAAACGTTTTCAAGATAGATGGTATAAAGAATTATCCAATAAATAGTTAATTCTTCTCACTTCAAAGTCTTAATTTAATCCGATATTTCGTTTCTATAAAAAGACTCATCAAACTATGCAGAAAAAAGATATATCCAATTACTTAAATCGATTGATCGTCTTCTTGTGTCTACTTTGTTTTGGAGGCACTGCTGACTTGTCCGCTCAGTTTACAGTATACGGTATTGCAAAAAAGGGAAATATCAAGAAGCACGGAAAAGTGATTACCTATGAACCCATGCGAAATGTGGTAATGAATTGTCAGGGAGATACTTTAAGTTTTGATCTTTCGGAATACACCTTCAGATTTACAACCAAGAGACCACCTAAGCCTTATGTATTTCCGGATGGCAAAAAATATCACAGGGTAGCACTCGGCATTTTGCCTGGCCAACCTGGAGATGGAGGGTATATCAATTATACCTACCATTATCAGAGAACTCAGCGCATTGGATACGGCGGAGGCTTGGCATTTGAAAATTACGGGGATGCCGACGGCTATGATTTTCTCGTACCTAACGTGGTCTTTTATTCATATCTAAGAAAGAAGAATTCAAGTCCATTTATTCGGTTGTCAGCAGGATATGGTATCGCCATTAAAAATACAGCTAAATTCCAGGAAGTAGCCGAAGGAGGAATCAATTTAGGAGCAGCTGTAGGCATGCGTCTCTCTACCAATCGTGTAATGATCGATTTTGCATTGGGCATGAAGTATCAGAAAGGATATTACGAATTTGAACAGATCGATCTCACAAGAATTGTCGATGCAAATTTTCAACGTTTGGATTTCTCGGTTGGATTTATGTGGTAGCTTTTTGTATTATTGGTGCTTCATAAGAATGAATCCATGTCGTACGCAATATCAGGTGGACACCAAAAAACAATTGAAGCCGCAAAAATTATCCTCGATCAAGGCGGGAATGCCGTGGATGCGGCTATAGCGGCGTATCTGGTTTCATTTATCTCAGAACCATGTATGGCCTCCTTGGGTGCCGGCGGCTTCGCGATGATCAATGACACTGAATCCATCAAATTGGTAGATTTCTTTTGTCAAACACCAAAATTCAAAAAGAAGATATCTGAACAGCAATTTTATCCTGTAGTCGTAGATTTTGGTAATACGACAGAAGAGTTTCAGGTAGGCAAAGGGTCTATAGCCGTGCCCGGAGCGGTAGCCGGAATGTACAAGATGCATAAGATATGGGGTAAAATACCATTTTCCGAGTTATTTGCCCCGGCATTGGAATGGTCAAAAGAAGGTATTGCTTTGGATAGATTTCAAGCCTATGATATCACCCTGCTCCAAAATATTTTCAAGCTTCATCCAAAAGGGAAAGAATTATTTTTTGATGAAACCGGAAAATTAAAAGCAGAAGGGCAAAATATTAAGATGCCCGGGTACCATGATTTTCTCGATGCGTTAAAACATGAAGGAGAAGATCTTTTTTATAAAGGTGAAATTGCCAAACAGATCAGTGAAGACATGTTGACGGGTGGTCATCTCACGCGGGCTGATTTCGAGGAATATGAAGTTCATATTGCCGATCCCATATCCTTTCGATTTTTTGATCATCAAATATATACCCCTGGGTTTCCCTCTGTGGGTGGGATGTTGATTACGGCTATATTAAATGCATTTCAGGATTTGGTTGTGAATGATCACATGCTTTTCTTATCCATTCAGCATTTTCAGAAACTGCTGGATGCCTTTTCAAAAATACAATCTCTACAAAACGACCCACGGAAAATATCGGATTACCTGATCAGTCAATTTGGAATAAATAGCACGCTAGCATCCAATACCAAAGGTGAAAAATGGGGAGGCACATCCCATTTTAATGTCATTGACAGAGATGGTATGACGGTGTGTCTTACGACATCTATAGGAGAAGGTTCGGGTTATTTTATTCCGGGTACGGATATGCAAATGAATAACATGCTCGGTGAAGAAGCGCTGATGCCCAATGGATTTCACAATTGGACGCCAGATGCACGACTGCAATCCATGATGAGCCCAAGTATTGTTTTGAATTCAAATGGAAGTACACTTCTTGGCATCGGATCTGGCGGTGCTGGCAGAATCCCCTACGCCATCGCACAGGTAATTATCAATATGCTCTATTTCAATATGAATGTTGCCAAAGCAATTGAATCACCACGAGTCCATATCCAATCCGGAACCATAGAAATCGAATCAGGATTTGATTTTGAGGGTGATCTCTTTGAAAATTTAAATCAATGGAATGCACAATCCCTTTTCTTTGGAGGCACCAATGTAATTTACCAAAAAGATAAAAGATATCAAGGTTTCGCAGATCAACGTAGGTTTGGAGCGGTTATAGAGCAGGCTTGAGAACGCTGAGTTGGAAGTGCTTGTTAGTTGACAATTGACAATGAACAATTGATAATTGATAATTGATAATTGATAATTGATATGTAG
>JBCCVV010000141.1:0-17124 GCA_039194925.1 Bacteroidota bacterium | reverse complement strand
GATAATCAGCAGTATACTACAATCTAATAATTTTGTCAGCCAATTACACCTTAAGAAGATAAAACCAGTAAAAGTCTTAAGGTAAGGATAAAATCTTAATGTCTTAAAATACAGCACCTTACACTCTACCCCTACTATTACAACTTAATTTCTTAACGGCAAATGAAGCTTTAAAAATGGAACCTTCGAGAACTTTTCTTCATCTAATTTTGGACCGAACAATTACTTATCCGAATACAATCTCTGCACTTTACAAATTGATAGATTCTACTTTTCACACCTGTGAATCTCTGTGAATTTCATCCAATTATTCCATTCAACTTTGCTTCAACAATATCAAAAAGCTTCGTTTGGGCATGGATATTATTTTGAGTGATCTCAATCCGTTCTTTTCTGGTACAAAGGTATCAGTTTCCGTTTTCCATGCCCATCGATTTATCCTGTTCCGAAATAGTTCGGAATATCACAATTAAACTTACAAATCATGGGTGCAGAAATCCTAACAACAGACGATCTCAGAGAATTCAAAATGGAATTACTCGATGAACTCAAAGACATTATCAAAACAATTGCAGATGAACCAAAAAAACGTTACCTAAAATCTCCTCAGGTCAAAGAACTTATGGGAATCTCTGCCGGCACACTAGCCAATCTCAGGGTTAACGGTACACTACCCTTCTCCAAAGTTGGTGGTATCATCCTATACGAATATGACGAAATAGTAAAACTAATCAATGAAAACAGAGTAGATAACAAACAATACAAGTAATGGAAAAAATCAATTATATACAGCAAAATATAGCCTTTTTCAGAAGAGCATATGAGGATGAAAGACTATCTCCATTTCACATCAGTTTGTACATGGCATTGTTCCAATTCTGGAATTTAGATCGATTTCAGGAGACTTTCACAGCAGCCAGAAGTGACATAATGAAACTCTCAAAAATAAAATCAAAAACAACTTATAGTAAGTGTTTAAATGAACTCAAAGAGTGGCAGTATATTCACTATTCACCTTCCAATAACCCTTACGTAAAAAGCTCATTTAGCTTGATTGTTAAATGGACGAGTATCAAACAAGAATCGCAGGTTACTCGTTCACCAAACGAACTGGTCATAGTTCAACCTAGATCGTTTAATGGACAAGACGCGGTATTATCTAATAAACCTATTAAACATAAACCTATAAACAATAAAGAGAGTCCCAACTCTGAAATTTTTGTAATTAATTTTTTTGAAAAAAATGGGTCTTCTAAGATCGAAGGACAAAAATTTTGGAATCATTATGAATCCAAAGGTTGGATGATCGGATCAACCCCAATGGTGGATTGGAAGGCCGCTGCTCGAAAATGGATTCTGAGCGCAAACGAAAAAACCAAAAATGGAGTCGTCCATCAAACGAGCTACCTCCATACAAAAAGCAACAAAAGATATGATGAACCTCTCTGAAATAATGCAAGTCAAAGACGGTGTTGTAAATTACGATTTTACCAATACCATTCAGTATTTAGAATACAAAGGCAAAGAGAAATTTGGAAAACACTTCAAAATTCACCCTGTAGATTTTCAAGTGCTCCATAAACTTTTGAGCTGGATGATCAAGGATCAAGAAGGATGCAAAAAGCACGAAATTTCACTTTCTAAAGGAATTCTTTTAGTCGGTCCTGTAGGTTGTGGGAAGACATCGATCATGACATTGTTCTCCGATCTTACTCAAAAATCCAGATCATTTTACATTAAACCAGCACGTCAGGTTACACTTGAATTTACCAAGCAAGGTTATGACGTTATTCACAAGTATACTCGATCTGTACGTTCTCCGATTCCGTTGTGTCTGGATGATATCGGTATAGAACTTCCGATGAAGTATTTTGGCACACCGGTGAATGTTATTGGTGAAATATTGCTCAGTCGATATGATCTTTTTATCTCTAAGAAATTATTGACGCATGGTACCACAAATCTTAATTCGGATGAATTGGAAGAGCGATATGGAAGCAGAGTAAGATCCAGAATGAGAGAGATGTTTAATTTGATTCACTTCGATGAAAACACCTTCGATAAGCGACAATAATCGTTGATTTTGGTTAGGCCTGAAAATTATTTTCAACTAATTTAAACCAATACAACCCAATGCTTACGAGGCTATTGCACAGTCGAAAACCTTGATATATCTTGCCCTTGTAATTGGTTTAAGATCATCCGAAAAAAGCTCCAAAGGATGATCGTTATCGTGATGAGAGTTGGTTAATGCAGGGTCGGGAGGCTCTGCATTTTTTAAAAGATTCAAATCACAATTTCATTCAGTTATTAAGAAATTAGAACTTTCAATTATGACTGAACTCAATCAAACTTCACTAGATTATCAAAATGTATTTTATTGTTTTATTGAAAATTGCTTTTCGTTCTGTAAATGGAATATTGCCAATATATGTGTATGGAATAATCAATTCATATGCTCCCTACAGTCGCATAACTTTATCCCACACATCCCTTCCGCTTCGTTCCTCAGACTCCAGGCATGTGACGCTGTTCAGCGGCGTGGTTGCGAGAGCTTGCCACAGCTATGTCGCCATCCTGGAAGGCTCCAGGAATCAGCACATATGCCATGCGTTCCTTTGACATACGAGCTTTGTCACCATAGCTGTATTGCGGCACTCTCTACACCACCCGTGGCTACTCTAGCCTGAGAGCACTGATCAGGTGGCTCTCTTCGTTTTCCAGCAGAGCTGACACTGCGATATCCACCAGACACTTCAGGCTGCCATTCATTTCGTTCCCTCCATACACAATCATGCTACTTCTTTCAGTCATTAATCTCCACACTATATCAATGCTCGGCATTCCTTCCATACGCAGCATTATATCATCGCCTGGTCACTTTCATTCATGGCTACCTTTGTTATCAGAGCTCTTCATCCTACCGCCACTTCTTTGTTAGCGGGCCGCTATGTCCTCTGCCCCTCGCAGCCCTATGTGCTATCTCTTTTTAGTTTGCCACCTCTGGTGGCCGGTATTCAATGGCAGCACCTAGGGTTGCTCGCTCCCCACCCGATCAACCGAAAAATTGTTTTTGAAAAAATTGGATTTCGGCGATCTCATTTGCTTGGCTCTCGTCAGTCGCTACGTTTCACCATGCCATCGTTCCTCGTCATGGACTGTCACTACTCCTTCCTCTTTGCCCCGTTCGGGTATGCCTTCCCAGGTACGAGCCTGGTCAGTATGTATCCCCTAGGTTGAGGACTCCCGCTTTTTGGCCCGCAGGCAGTACAAGTCGAGTTGCTGATCTTCGTTACTCTGCGATCACCACCTCTTTTTTGAGCTGCCTGTGGTTCACAGCTTAATAATGCTAAAACTACTATCTGTCCAGTAAATCTAAATCCTCTCACCAGGATTCAAAGATTTGAGCCATCGTGGTATGATGATAAACACCATACGGCAAAGTAGGCAGCGTCATCATTCTGCCAAGGTCCGCTGAATACCTTTCAGCGTACTCATGGCACCTTTGGAGTTCCACCTTGGCTTCATGATTCCTTCCTCCTTTTAGTGCCTATGGTGTTTATCACCATGCATTGTGTATTTGTGAGCGGTAAAAAACAATAGCCCCAGAAATCTCTTCCTGAGGCTATCTTATAGATAAATAACTAAACTTTATTTACTATTACAAACTTGGAATTGCTAATTCCTTCTCGATCATCAATTGATTGATATTCTGTCTATTCATGTAAACTACACCCAACCATCTACCATACTTGCCTTTCGCATTCTTGAAAGTGACTATCTCGATTTCCTTGCCTTCGATTTCATTTTTCAGCCAGGTTTTACTTTCCAATCCTGCAAATCTTTCTTTGCCTCTTGGTTCTGGTGCATCGATGCCTTTAAGTCGAATTCTTTGTTTCCTGAGAATCATGTAGAAGCCTAAATCCAAGTCAACATCGATGGTATCTCCATCCACTACTTTCACCACTTTTGCTCTATATCTAAACAACATTCTTCTTCTTTTTGGATTTGAAAATGCGCTTCATCAAAGCAGATACTATAAAACTCACAATGGCACCAATGGCAGCGAGAAGTGCGGTTTTGAACATATCATTTATGTCCATCACCCCAACGATAGCCAAGATGGTACCACCACAAGTACCGGCACTTTGGTTACTTATGTGGCTCATTCAGGATTCCTTTTGGAAACTTCTCTAAAGTCTTCATGACATCATTATCTGTGGTTACCTGACTAACAGCTGTCGCCACGGCTCCAGCAGTTACCAGGTAGCCGCCAATGGTCACGACCACAGCTGGCAAAGCTACAGGAGATGCTAAGATCGCACCACCTGCAGTTGCCAGGGCAATGCCGATATTTCGAAGCACCTTAAAGAATTTGGGCGTTGGGCTTTTTGCTCGATCTATTAAATTCATACATTTTTGATTTGTAAGATTCAAGAGTCTATCAACTCATAAATCTTGATGAAACAATTTTGATAATTGACCTGAGCGAGATTGGCCATAATCAGCTCCAGCGCAATTCGAGAGTAGCTTCCTTTGTCGCTACCCTCCAATTGCATTACAGGAGCTATACAGCCTCTTAATTCCTCACTGGCATCATTCGCCGGATGAAGTAATATGTAATCTCGGCCAGGCACATCACTCACCAATAGGTGATCTCTGAATCTTGGACTGTACCTTTTCTGAATTGGATAGATGCCTTCAGGAATGCACGACACATTTCTTCGATTTTCTTTCCAGGGCAATTCCAGACTATTCGAAACAATCACATTATTGATGGTGATCAGACCTTTGGTCCATTCTGGATAGTACGTTCTTCCTAACTCTATTACCATAGCCTAGGAATTATTCTCCACCGCCCTCTTCGCCTTCAGCAGCTGCCGGAGCACCAGTCACTTCAAGTATGCTCAGCGAATTATAGGATCCATTCTTTAGCGAATACAAATCGCCATTAACTTCCTGATAGAATTCGATGTGCAGCAAGTGGAATCCACATCCGTCGCCTTCCGGAGGGGCTTCAAATTGCAATCTGTAATCTGCTGTATTTGCATCGATCGGGAATGTTTCCACATTGCTGATCTTGGTATCGAACTCTCCGGTAAGGAAATTTACATTGGTCCAACCTGCTTTGATAGCCATGTGTGTTGCGCCTCCGGGAGCTACCACATCATTAATTGGATTCAATTGCTTGATGTTGATATCTCCACTTGCAGTATCTAAGCCATATTCAGCAAAGAAGATGCTGGATAGTATCGCTTTGATGTTGAAGTTGAATCCTTTCAATAGTGCCTTTCCGGCATCCTCCACAATTCCAATGCCCACATTTCTTTCGCCTCTTGCACTGGTAGCATCCAGGTTTTTGATTTGAGTCATTGCTTTGGTGAGTCTGGAAGTGACCAATCTATCTTTTGCATTATTCATGAGGTTTCTTACTGCAGTCCTCAACAATTTACCTGAAGATGCAGATCTACCAAATTCAGAACCGTTTTCTCGAGTCCTTTGGAAGGTGGGATCATTGGCGATTCGGTCACCATCCACGCCACCTTTCGTCCTCACCAGATAATCCTTTCCGGATTTGTAAAAGGTCAGATCGTCGAGCGTACCTTTGATTTTTAAAATGCCTTTTAATTTTGCCATAGAATTATAAGATTTATGCTCATTTAATTTCATGAGCGATTAACTAATAATTCAATATTAAAGGTGACATCCTTCGAAAAGCAAATCTCCATTTCCGGCTATGGCAATCCAGGGCACTTTTTGCCATCTTTGTCAGTTATATATTACATATTTGCATAATATCTTATCTCATTTCTACCAATTTCGATTTTTATAACCCCAATAGATACTCCATGGATGGTGTATATGAAGGAGCGGTTCCAACGAAACGTTGGAATCAAATTGACTAAATGTCAATTTGAAGTGAGTGAACCGATTCATCAGAATCGGGAGGGCAGTCAAAATTCATCTATATGGATACTCCATAGATACTGTATGGATACAGTATGGATAGTGTATTAAAAAGAATGCTTATGAGTAGAGTGAGAAGAATTGTGATTTATCCTCAGGATGTGGCATTGATTACAGGTAGAAGTGATCGATATGGCAGAATGATTATTAAAAGGATTAAGGAAACTCTAGGTAAAGAAGATCATCAGCTAGTTACAATTCAAGAATTCGCGCATTATATGGGAATTGACTTAAGTGTTATTCATTCTTTACTATTTGATTAATCTCATAAATACTTCTGCATAGATAGGTACAGATCTACTGATATGCAAGGTCTGGCAACTACGTGCCTTGGCATCCTGACGGCACCGTCAGGACGATCCACCTTGCATATGAGTATCTCTTCCCTAAGTAAGCATACGATAGTATGAGTATCATCTCATCATTTATTTTTTCATTTACCCGCCGTTTCAGGTGGGCATATATCTTTTATACTATGATTACATCAGTTATATCATTAGGTCAGCTCGTGGCTACTTTGAGTATACATTCTCTTATGTCATCAGATCTTTCTTTTCATACATTCATCTACACTTCACTCATGAGGCATGAGGAGGGTGATTGGGGAGAGCTTTGTGCAGCAGATCGTGAGAGTAATGAGCGAGCTCTCAGGTCAGGTCGTCGTATTTTTTCAGTTTATGAGTGTGGTCCTGTACATCAGGAGTATGGTCGTAAGATTTATATCATTACGGAGGCGGATCGGTCTATTACTACTGTGCTTTGGCCTTGGGAGTATTAGGGTTACTCATACATACTTCTGCTTAGTTAGGTCCAGATCTACATATCTGCAAGGTCTGGCCACTACGTGCCCTGGCACCTCCTTCGTCGGCGATCCACCTTGCATATATGTATCTCTTCCCTGGCCATGCATACGATAGTATGAGCGTGTGTCTCATCAGTTTTATTTCATATTTATATATCATTATTATGGTTACTTCTTCATCAGCTGGTACAGTACAGTTATCAGCGCAGGTCAGTGAGTGTTTGTCACTCGATTTATTATTATTTCACTTTATTTCAGCTTCATTGGTTCGTCATCGGGCTGGTGATCTGGGTCAGGTTTATGGTCCGGATTTTGAGTCTGGAGTGGCTGCTTTTGAGTTTGGTGGGCGGTATTCTTCGGTGTTTGAGTATGAGTGTAGTTCGTCGGCCTTGGTTGGGCAGCAGTTGTTGATTACTTCGCCTAGGGCTAGGGATACTGTGTTTGTTTCGTTTGTGGGGGAGCTGTTTTAGGCCCTCTTTTCCAATAAATGACATCTCAATTCATTCATGATAATTATTTTCAAAAACCTAAATAAGCGGAAGATTGAATTTAATTGAAATTAAACGTAAATCTACGCAACCCGTATAAGTAGATCTACGGATTTATTGCGTGATTTTACGGGATTCATAATCCTTTTATAAATTATAAATAATTCGTTGATTATATTTAGAAGGTATTGGAAGAGCTGTTAGAATCAAGTTAAGATTAGCTAAATTTTCTTTAGTGCTTAGATTTTCAAAATTCATTTTATGGTTAATTCCAAAAGGGTGCTATAAAGAAATTATTTGAGCACTAAAATAAAAGATCATTAACTAAAACCATAACCTACTCATAATAATTAAACCATGAAATCAATCGCACAATTAATCTTCATTTTATCACTCAGCACAAACCTACTTTTTTCACAAGGTCAATATATAGATTCATGTCCATCCGGATATGATCATATCCTTTGTGAACCCTGGCTGACTAATTTGAATATTTCATGTGAAGTTCAATCTGATGATTTTGAAAGTTTGGAGATTGGATATTATAATAGTATCACCCACCCTTTGAAAACACACTATTATACGCATATTACTTGTTCTAACGGCATACCTTTCGGAGGACAAGATACTTATATATTTTACAATTGTAATGGAACAGAAGTGGCCTCCATTGAGTCAGGAGGAGGACTTGTAGTGATAATTGGAACTTACTTTCCTGAATTTGGAGAAACCGGAAATTCTTCAGTTCCGTACGACTCATTCATATCAATGTATAATAGCACTTCTCCGACCCTACCCAATTGCAATGGGGTTGATATAAATCCTTTACGCGATTTTTGTTTGCTTGATCCCGGTTATTTTTCTCCAAATGTAATAGTTGATGAAGTCTGCGGAGCAGATGGAAATACCTATGCCAATTGGGATATAATGACCTACTGTTATGGTTTTGAAGAGGATCCATCGGCATGTGAGAATTGTGATTTTTCGACTTTGGCTCATTATGTATCCAATATTACTGCTACATCAGCTACCATAGAGTTGTTTAATGCTCCTAATAATAGTTCTTTTACCTGGTATTACAGAACTTCCACTGGAGATTATATGACAGAGAATTCAAATACACCTACGATTACGCTTTATGGATTACAACCTAACACTATCTATTTTTGGTATGTATCTATCAATTGTGGAATTAATTTACCCGCTCAAATTTACCCTATTCAGGATGCTCAATTCAAAACATCAACAGAATGTGACATTCAAGGAGTTTTTTCATCCACGGTAACTGCAAACTCAGCTTCATTATCGGTATCACAAGTTTCTACAAATACTGAATTTGAATGGAAATATCGAGAAAATGGGACAATCATTTGGTCAGCAGTTATAGAATCATCAGTACCTACTATTACCATCACCGATCTCACTCCAAATACTGATTATGAATGGATGGTAAAAGTTATCTGTCCCGACGACAGTTTTGTTAATTCTCCTATTCAAAATTTTACGACTGAGAGTGTCAATTCTGGAGATAACAATGATTTTGAAAATTGTGAAGACCAATATGACAAGATATTATGTATAAATTGGATTAATCAAGCATTAGACACCATAGAATATCCAACATCACCTCTCCCCAATACTATTTATAATAGTTTTGAAGCTGATTTCGGAATTGTATATAACTCAACCGAGTTTTATTATTATCTTCATCAAATTGTTGATTACACTGTAACCGTTAATCCTAATCCATCCACAAATATAGTTGTGGAATCTTATATTTATACTGATTGCACAGGAAATACAAAATATACATGTTTCTCTATAGTCTCAACCCCTGGTAACAACGTTCCCTTCACCTGTTATGATGTTATTGATGGTGAACCAAGTCAAACTCCTTCTAATTTTGATCCTTCATTATATAATATTGAAACCCTCTGGAGTTTTGGCGATGCTTTACCAGATTGTAATAATATTTCGATTATTGATCCTTGTCAGCCATGTCCGTCAGAAGATCTATGTATAGATTTATCTTTAATTGATAATGAGATGGTTTGCACAAACGAATACGACCCTGTCTGCGGCTGTGATGGTAAGACATATCCGAATGAATGTATAGCCAAATATTACTATGGCGTGACTTCAATAACATTAGAGGCATGTGAAACATCTGATTGTATTGATACAACTTTAATAAATGAAAATGCAAATTGTTTTGCAACATATGATCCAGTTTGTGGATGTAATGGCATTACCTACGCCAATATATGCTTGGCGGAAGCCAATGGTGTTATTTCATTTTCTGCAGGTGAATGTGATGTTGATTGCATAGATCAAAATCTTATTGATTTAGATATTATTTGTGAATCCATTTATGATCCTGTATGCGGTTGTGACGGAGTCACATACCCAAATCAATGCTCGGCAGCAGCTGCCGGAGTTATAAACTATAGCTCAGGAACATGTCAATCTATAGTGTGCGATAGTATGAACTATATTCCTTTTGACGTAGATGAAAATGTCAATCCCGAAGACTCATGTGCTCAATTTGGCTTTGATCCAGTATGTGCCTGTTTGGATGGAGATTTTATTGATTTTGAAAACAGTTGTTTTGCCTTATACGGTGGAGCTGATTTTTATTTGCCTGGCACATGCGAAAGTCAGGAAGAATGCTCCAATACGGATCCTGAATACTTAGAGTCTCTGGAAGACATCAATTGCCCCGCCATTGAAGCCGAAGTTTGCGGGTGTGACGGTTTTACCTACTCAAACTCTTGTTGGGCATTCAAAGCAGGAAATTATACCTGGACGGAAGGACCATGTGACGATATAGGTTGTGTTCTTCCTGTTTCATACCAGACCAATTACCTTCTATTTATCAGTCAGGTTCAATTTGAAGTCTCAGAAGTCCCATTTGCCGTTTCGTATCAATGGAGGGTCAGAGAGGTTTATCCAGAAATTGACGATTGGCAATTCCTTAGTTCGTCTGAAGTTCCATTTATCGATTGGTTCGATTTTGAAAATTGTCATTCATATGAATGGCAAGTGAGAATAATTTGCGAAGCTCCTAATTTGACAGATTGGAGTCCAGGGCAATATTTTGACATTGACATTGATTGTGACATGGAATGTGTCCAACCCGAAATAACCATTGATCAAATTACAGAAAACACGGCATCTCTTACAGTATTAAATTTCGAACTCTTTAACATTTTCGAATGGCAATTAAGTACCGATAATATTAATTGGAGTACGGATGCTGTTACTGATCAAGCCAGTCATATATTCTCAGATTTGGATCCTTGTACCGAATATTTTTTTAGGGTTATCGGATATTGTATAACAGGTTCTTCAGCCACATCGGATTCGGAATCCGCAATGACATCATGCACATCCGTATGCCCCGATGAAATACAATATGTCAATATTGGCTACAAAGTAGTTTTAAACCCGGAAGACGGAAACCCTCCTAAATCAAATGGAGTGGTAGTCTCACCTCAATTCATCCAATCCGCTGTAGAATGGATGAACAACGTAATGGAAGCCAACGACACCAAATTCCGATTTTGTCACACATTAGACTTTATAGGTGGAATAAATGATCCCATATCCAATAAATATTTTGCAGATACCATCAATTCAACAACAAGAAATCAAATCGAAGAAGATGCGTTGCTTAATATCACTTTTGGCAATCCTTATTTGTGGTCTGAGACATCAATCAACTTCTATATATTGAGTGGAAGTCCGACAGCCAATAATTTTGGAGGATACTGTAGCTTTCCAGACAATCATAGCGCTATTATCATGGGTAGGAGCAATAAAGGTTTTAGTACACACCTCCATGAAATCGGTCATTTCTTTAATTTAATTCATACCATGGGAAATGGCTGCGGTTCCTGCTCAAATTGTTCCGTGCCAGGTGACGACGAGGTTGATGACACACATCCCGATTTACCATGTTGGGATAATAATGATATCGCGTTATTCAGTCAATACATGACATCGTATTCGAATCTTTCCCCAGCCGAACAACTGGATATCGACCAAACCTACCAAAATATAATGTCGTACCACAACAACAGAGAATACCTCACCCCTGGTCAGATGGAAAGATGGTGTGAAGCCATCAATATGTATGATTCCAGAGCAATGGTCATTTCATCAGATTCATGTGGTTTCGAAAATCCGTGTATAGATTCTAGCATGATTGATTTGGATGCGATCTGTCCAGCTTTGTATGCCCCGGTCTGTGGGTGTGATGGTATTAC
Organism: Bacteroidota bacterium; assembly: GCA_039194925.1. GTDB lineage: Bacteria > Bacteroidota > Bacteroidia > Chitinophagales > Saprospiraceae > CAJXUU01. Next base: position 5,599 of record JBCCVV010000141.1, on the reverse strand, counting down.
GTATCCTAATGACTGTGTTGCAAGTAGTTTCGGACTGAAATATTACACTTATGGTGCATGTGCTGAAGAGTGTATTTCAGATGTAGACACCTTTATTTATTGTACCCTGGAATATTTTCCGGTTTGTGGGTGTGATGGACAGACGTATACCAACAGTTGCTATGCAACCCAGGCAGGCGTCACATCCTGGACCGAAGGAGCTTGCAATGAATTTGTTTGTGGGCCAATCTATGTTCCTTGGGATCCATTGGATTGTAGTTTAGAACCATACGATCCCGTTTGCGGATGTGACACCATAACTTATGACAATGCCTGTATGGCCATTGAGGCTGGAGTGTTTGAATATGAATTGGGAGCGTGTTGTATTGATATTTCGCTAATTACCAACCCGGAGCTCTGCCCACAGAATTATGATCCCGTCTGTGACTGTCTCGGAAATGTATATTCCAATGAATGTGTAGCTATAGCTTGCGGCGTTGATATTCCGATTTCTTGTGATATCGATTTGTGCATAGATGAGGATGCAATTAATAACGAAATTATTTGTCCGTTCATTTACGAACCAGTTTGTGGATGTGATGGATTCACATATTCCAATTCTTGCGAAGCTTATAAGAACGGAGTAATAAATTGGACTTCAGGTCCTTGTAGTAACTCAACATGCATTGACGAACGTTTGATATATCCAGACCTCCCTTGTGACCTGACTTATGAACCGGTATGCGGATGCAATGAGGTCACTTATTCGAACCAGTGCTTCGCTCTGAGAGAAGGTGTTACATCCTGGTCATTGGGGACCTGTCCAGAGAGTACATGTATAATAGAAGACCTCATAGATGATTCTATTTTCTGTCCATTGGATGAAAGTCTGGTATGTGGCTGTGATGGTATTACGTATACCAATGAATGCATTGCCAGAACTGTATATGGAGTTTCAAGTTGGACTCAGGGTCCATGTCCAATACTTCCAATATGCATAGATTCAGACAATGAATATACAGAAATAAATTGTCCACAGATAATTGCTCCAGTTTGCGGATGTGATGATCAAACTTATCTGAATGACTGTCTGGCTCTTAAAAATGGAGTTAGAGATTGGGAATTGGGGCCTTGTCCAGGCGATGAGCTCGGATGTACGGATCCAAGTGCACATAATTATAATTCCCTCGCAACCGTGGATGATGGTAGTTGTATGACCTGCTATGACGGAGCTATGAATGGGGATGAAGAAGGAATAGATTGCGGAGGCTCTTGTGAATTAGACTGCAACGACTTGGATGATTTGACCTTTTTCCTGTCTGATCAAAGCTTCTTGGCGGGCACAATACTATCTATACCTATCAAAGTACTATCCTTTGAAAACATAATAGGTTTTAGTTTTCAGTTACGCACATCGCCACTAAATAGAATTATTGGTATAAGAAATGAACTACTTATTGTATCAACTGCCGAAGAAGAACCCAATCGCCATAGTTTTACTGGTTTTAACTCAGAGGAGGAAGGACTTACTTTTCCAGATAATACAGAGATTTTCTATGTAGATATCGAAGTAGGAGAAGTCGAATGTTTTGAGGTGGAATTTTATGGTAGTATCAATGAAGATGGTGTTGAAATTTCGGCCATAGATTCAAATTTTAAAACGCTAAAACCGCAAACAATCAATGCTACATTTTGTCCTGCTGCCTTTTTCGATGCTTCAGGAATTATTGAGAGAGATGATGAATTGGCCATTCCTAATGTGAACATCCGAGTCAATCAAATTGTGGAAGATGTTTCAGACGAAAATGGGTTGTTCAGCATCACCAATTTATCTACGGCATCTGAAATAGAAATCATTCCTCAATATAACTCAAAAGCAAATGAAGGAATTGATGTAGTCGATGTTGCCGAAATCAATCGATTTATTCTTGGATTAAATTCTTTTGATTCAAAATTTAAAGAAATCGCTGCCGATATTGATGGAAATCGAAGGGTAAATGTATCGGACTTAGGTTTGGCCATAGGTGCGGCTTTTGATCGATTCGATAGTTATCCAGAGAATGATACCTGGAGGTTTATCCCACAGAGTTATGAGTTTGTACGAACCGAACGCTTTTTTAAAGAGCAATATCCACAAAAAGTAGTTTCAAATTCATCAATGATCATTACTGATCCTGATTTTTATGCAATCAAATTGGGAGATGTTGATTATTCGTACGATGAATTCACCTCGATAGAAGAAAAATCTGACTTACAAATCACCAAAATTTCGAACAACGAACTTTTGATCACTCCTAATCTCGATCATGCAATTGGCTATCAATTCTCTTTCACATCTACTCTTAACATTCGATCCATCTATTCTCTTACTGAGGAGGTAAATTGGGAAATGTCCAGCACACTGGAAGATGATGGATATATCCAAATATTGGCTTTTACTAAATTGGGAATTCCCATAAAATCAGAACAGCTATCACTAGTCGTTGAATACGAAGAAGCAATAGATAATGACTTTTCAGGTGTTTTTGCACTCACTTCTGACTTGAATTCAAAAATATATGTAGAAGAAAATGATGTACGTAAAATTGTTTTATCTCCTACTAATATAAATTCAGAGAATAAGAAAAGTGTAAAGATTGTTCCAAACCCAAGCTCAGGTGACTTCTATGTTTCTTTCGAAGAAGGATTGTATAACAGAATAAGAATATTTACTTCTCATGGGGAATTGATTCATACAGGACCAATCAAAAATACCGGAAAAATAGCTCAGGAAATATTTTCCAGCGGTGGACTGTATTTGGTAGAATTATCTGGAAGTGCTGGTAGAGTAATGCATAGATTGATTAAAATATGAAAAAATATATTGTACTTTTTGCCTTACAATATTTTTGTATTGCGATTACTATAAGTCAGGATGTTGAATTGATCTCTACAGATTTCTCACCAGATACTGAAAACATTAGCTTGGCCTTGATTGTCAGTAAAGACATGTTTATAGCGGGATATCAAGTAGGTTTGCAACTATTAGCAAATGAAGGAATTTCTCTTAACCCCAATTTTAACTACGGATCATTTATTAATAATTCGGAAATTTATAATGACTCGACTTTTGCTATTTTATGGTTTGATCCTTTAGGTCAGGCAATAGGACTGGATGCTGGTGACACATTGGCACTGATAACTTTAGACTTAAGTAGTTTTTCGGATCGATGTTTCAAAATAACATCACCCATCGATCAATTCAACAATGTAATTTACATTGAAGAAAACGGTAATTTGGTCAGTCGAGAACTGCTTGTAGAAAATAGCGACTTTTGTAGTTTTGACGAACTGGAAATACAACTCCAAACTACCAATAATGCTTGCTTCGGCGATAACAAAGGAATTGCTGCGGTAAGCATCTCAGGAGGCTTAGAACCTTATTCCATAACTTGGTTTGATGCTAATGGTGTAGAGATCGAATCTTCAACGACTTCTTTAGCAGATTTAAGTAATGGATCATATACGATCGTAATAATTGATGCATATGATAATCAAATTGAAACAGAATTTGAAATCACCTCTCCTCCCAATCTGGAGTTTGATTTTATCAAAACGGATAGCATATGTCTATCAACGAACAATGGTCAAGCAGAAATACTAACTTCTCAAGATTTGAGTTTTCTATGGAGTACATCCTCACAGTCCAACAAAGTCGATGCATTAAGCGAAGGGCTTTATTCTGTCACAATATCAAATTCTAATGGTTGTGATACCATCATAGAATTTACAATTAACCAATATCCTACCCCAGACCTTTCTTATGATGCTACATCAACTTGTGCTGGAGAAAGTAATGCTTCTATTGTGTTTGCCGATTCATCCTTACAGTATAATTGGAATACTGGTGATTCCGGCATTTCATTGGATAATATTGGTGAAGGTGAATACGCTGTTTCTATTTCCGACTTTAATCAATGTATATACGAGGTAGAAAATATAGACATTAACTCCTTCCCACCACCACTAATCAATGCAGTAGTAAGTCAAATTTCTTGTTTTGGTGCTTCTGATGGTTCCATACAATTAGACTCTTCAGACCTACAAACAATAAGTTGGTCTTCAGGTTCGGAACATTTTGAAATCACAAATTTGGAGTCTGATATCTATTCATATGATCTTACCGATATCAATGATTGTTCGTTTAGAGATAGCATTCTGATTTTAGAACCGGATCAAATTATTTTTTCAATAGTCTCTGATAGTGCGACTTGCTATCTATGTGATGACGGTGGAATTCAATTAAATGTTGAAGGAGGAACTCCACCCTTTGAATTTATCATAGCAGATAGCTTAGGTAACCTTTATGACATTGAGAATCTATCACCTCAACCTTACTTTTTAGAAATCATCGATGATTCTGAATGTTCGATAGACAGCAATTTTCTCATTAACTTAAAATATTTTGACATAAGCATATTCAAGCCCATTTCGGTTATAACACCATCTTCCAATGATAAAAACAAGCATTTAATCTTTGATGGTTTAGAAAATCATCCAGACAACGTACTAAAGATTTATAATAGATGGGGAAACATTGTTTTTTCAACGATTCGATATCAACAACCTGAAAGTAATATTTTCGATGGAACGTACGAAGATGGTCTTTTGCCAGAAGGAAAGTATTACTACGTTTTAGAAGTAAAATCTTTTGACAAACCATTAGCGAGCTCCTTAACAATCATTCGATGAGAATATTAATAATTGTTTTTGTATTGTCTTTATCCAATAGCAACCTTGTTGCGCAACAATCGACTTTTGAACCAAGCAATCTATTAAACGGCTTGATTTACAATCCTGCATTTTCATCATACGGTGTTTATCAAGAACTCGGCTTGACCTATCGTCTGCAATGGCTCCAAATTGACGAGAGCATCAACAATCTATCATTGCAGGGAAGGCTGTCCCGGGACGAATTAAATATTGGGGTGGGAGCTTATTTATTCAAAGACTCGGATTCAGTTATTTCAACTACAGGCGCAGGAGGTACTTTTTCTTATAATTTAGTGGATGCTATAGGTTCAGGTGACAAATTGCGTCTTGGATTAGGAGTTAAAATGTTAAGTGCAGGCCTTGACACACCAAACTTGATCGCAAGAGATCAAGCAGCTTTTGAATCCAACTTTCAGCAAAACCGAACCACTAATTTTGATATTGATTTTGGAATTCTTTACACCTCTAATGATATTATAAACGAGTCTCATTTGACAATCGGACTTTCCATTCAAAATCTTGCCTCTTTATTAAATTCAGCTGCAAAAGAAAATAGCTCATTCGATTTTGGGGGTAATTCATATTTGCTTCTAGGTTATAAATACATTGAATATGATTTCTACATTGAACCTAAGATATGGGTCTCATACAGTCATAAGGCTCCAATTCGGACTTTAATCGGTATTGAAAGTGGCCTAAGAAATTTTATTGAGGCAGGATTGTTTTTCTCCAATGAAAATACATTATATGCAAAATTGGGATACACCAAACAGAAAATATTTTCTAAATACTCGTCAATAAATGTTTCGATTCTACCTAATTACAATTTGGGAGAGTTAAGAGATTTTAAAGGTTTTTCGTTTGATTT
>JBCCVV010000140.1:0-17224 GCA_039194925.1 Bacteroidota bacterium | reverse complement strand
CACTGGAAACGATGGTTCAAATGGAACTACTGGTCCAACCGGACCTACTGGAAACGATGGTTCAAACGGAACTACTGGTCCAACCGGACCCACTGGAAACGATGGTTCAAACGGAACTACTGGCCCAACCGGACCTACTGGAAACGATGGTTCTAACGGAACTACTGGCCCAACCGGACCCACTGGAAATGATGGTTCAAACGGAACTACTGGTCCAACCGGACCCACTGGAAACGATGGTTCTAACGGAGCTACTGGTCCAACCGGACCTACCGGACCATCCGGTTCAGGCTCTCTTGGTATAAAAGGTGTTCTAGAAGGAAATATTAACATTGACTCTTTAACTACCACTTATCTTACCACTGGATCTTATATTACTTTACCATCAGGTACCTGGGCCGTTTCGGTAAGTATGTTGATGTCAAACAACTCACAAACTCCCAATAATTCTTACTTCTGGTTAAGGACAAGCTTTGCGGATTCAAGTTCTCCGAATACTCCGAGTGCAGACATAGATGGCCCTTACTTGATAAGCGGCGGTCTGGTAGGTCCGGCAAAATACAATGTACTAAATGGTACAGTCATCATAAACAACTCATCCGGATCGAATAAAACCTACAGCTACATTGCAGGAAATGTTTATGCTTATAATAACACAGAGGGTATAATAGGATTTGGCGGGGGCAATCCAATTTGGTCTGAAGCTAGTATCGTAGCTTTTAAAGTAGAATGAAACAAGTAAGAGAAATGAAATAAATAGTTACACATTACTACAATACCCCATATCTATGATACTTTTTGAGCAATTTGAATCTACATTTCTTTACACCTCAAATGCAGCAGCAGGTCAAGGTTTTCTTGGATTTTATCTTACAGAACCTGAAGTCACGGAACCTTCACTGACATTAACACAAGTTTGGAGTGCTCTTGATCAAAAGGGATATATTATTTTTTGTCAGTCCGCTCCGGAAGATCTTGAAAAGCTGGCATCTGCAATTTCTACGTATCGTAGCGAATCAGGCAATCAACTTCCAGATGTAGAGCATACAAGCATAGCATGGCTTACCTACGCAAGTATATCAGAATCTATTGAAAACGTGGAGGCTGTTCAGTTTTCATTGCTCAATGATGAGGTACAGGTAACACAATCCATAACAATTAAGCTAGGACAATACGGGATGCCTTTTATGGAAGGTGAACGAATTCTACTGAATGACCAAGCCACTATTGCGGAAGATACTTTAGTCATAGAATATCCAAACATTTCTGGAAGTCCGCCGCCTGTTATTGCCCATCAACGATTCATTCCGCTCGCTGGAGATTCCGGAGGCACCATCCAATGCGAAGTGGCCATCGGCGATTGCACCAATTCTACAGAAACGGGCTGGAATATTGGCATTCGATATTTCTATGAGCAAAATGAAGCACTTACAAATCTCTATTACCCAGTTTTTGAATTGGAGGAGGGAGATCATATTTTGTTGGATCTTCAATGGGACCCATTGCTTCCGTTGGACAATACGCGATCTGTGATGCGTTTTAAAGGTGGAATGTTTCAACTCAAAAAAAATATAGAAACGGAACAATTCTATATTCAATTACCGGAAAATCCAAGTTACATTCCAAGTGCTTTTCGATCAGTGTATGGACATCAATTGTACCTTATTCCCAATCTCGAATCTGAAAAGTACATACCCGGTCTTGTTTTTCAACCGCTACCGGATTCCAGCGGCACTATTTCTGAATATTATTTGGTTCCAACAGGTGAATTTCATATTGGAAACATTATAGAAGACGGAGAATCATCTATGCTTGCCGGACTTTCTGGCACAGAATATTTCAACTATCAAACATTTGATCAAGATGGAAGTAGTATACTATTTTATCCGGATTCTGCGGCTTTTGCACCTGTATTCCCTTTACAAGAGAGTACGTCTCAGTTTGCCAGTGTCGAATGCAACACGGGGGATTTGTTATGCAATACCTACGTAACTGCATGGATTGGCTTATCTCCATCGGATGCAGACTATATTCCATTGTATTATTCCCAACCGGAAACGAGTCCTCTATTTGCACCCTCGGAAGAAGGAGACAATGAACTCAACATTATGCCGTCGTATCCCGCTGCATCAGCAGCATTTGTCGAAGACAATATTGCAACATTCCCAATGCTCCCATACGGACTTATTCTGAGCACCAATGATGAAACTGAAATCGCAATGATGAGTGCTTTTGAATCTAGCATTGTAGCTCCTTGGAGACGTCAACAAATCAACCAACTGAGAGGCACTTTTGATGTTTCTCTTATAAGTCAGGAAGCTCAGACTACAACTACTCCACAAGGGCTTTTAGCGACTATTGAAGGATTTAACTGGACATCCGTCTTACTTGCCAAAAGTGTAAATGGAGACGATGAATTGAAGTTTACAGGATCTCCTTCCATTTCTTCCTCTTTACAGGAATCCATGCAAAGTGATCAACTTTTTTTGGTGGCCACCCTTGCTGAACCGTTGGGAGATTTCGAAAATGAAATAAATATAGAAGGCTGGCCTTTCACCATCAACCCTGAAGGTGAGAATGGGACCTATGCCAATGTCCTAATTCTAAAATTTTGCAAAGACTCCATTGCAGACCGCGCTGCAAACACAAAAACCTGGAGCAACCCCGACACCTTTAATTCCGATCCTTCTGATGTTTCAGCTTGGATTAACAATTATATCACCGATGCCGAAAATCGAGCCATCGACAATGATTTATATCTCAATTTTATTGACATTGTGTACAACGAATCTTGGAATGGCATTCTTGCACTCAAAGTAGATATTGGATTGGATAGCTTCCCCGACGATTTGAAAGGGTTGTTAGGTGGAATCGACCTGGATCAATTCAATGGACATCATTTTGGAATTGAAGTAAACTATGTGGAACCTGTAAATGGAACACTTACGGTGCCGAAGAGCTCAATGTTTGGATTGATCAGTTACTTTGATGCATCCTATGCTCTAGCCAATGGAATTGCCACCGGAAATAGTTCCGCTTCCAGTACCATCAATCCTGGAGCTGATGGATACAATTTCACAGTCCTTTATTTACAGGTAGTATTCACCAATTCTACCATTGCAGATTTTGACAGTCTGATCCAATTATCTGCAACCAGTTGGTTTGGTGAACCCGCATACGCAGATTGTACGGTGGATTTAATTGGGAGTTACGAAAAACATAACGATGAACCTACCTATTCTTTTACAACACAGGAAGGTAAACTCTATCAATTTTATCTAAATAGTTCTGCTTTATTCTACATCCAAATTGTCAAAGCTCGATTTAATACAATAAACGAACCTGCTGTTACCGGGGACGAATCGGAAGAGATTACCCCGATAAGTAGTAGTTTTTCTTTCTGGGGATATCTTAATTTCATTCAACTTGAAAATTTTGATCCACTTTCTTTTGGAGATCCGGTGCCAAATGTCAGTTCGGTTAACAATGGACTGTACTTTTATAATCTAGCTGTTTTGATGGATATGTTATTGGTGAAATCGGGGGATCCATCGACATACGAAATTAGAGACCGAACCTTTGAGTTTTCAGAAGAAAACACCTCCTTTGACACTACTCTTAGCACCGTTCATAACAATAGTTTGTATCCTAATTTTCCCTTAACGATTTCTGCCCTGACCAGCAGCAAAGCCGGAACTTTTAGTGATTTGGGCTATGTGCAATTACAACTGCCTTCAGATGCTAATTTTAGTTCCCTAGGAGATGAATGGTATGGATTGGTTTGTACGCTTAATCTTGGTAGCATGGGTGCATTGGCTTCACTGGCAGACTTTACTGCAAAATTACTCATCGCCTGGAGCACTTCTGAAGATTTACCAGCAATAAGCCTGGGCCTAAGGCTTCCTGGCAGTGCCGGCGAAAAATACTTTTCATTTGAAAATGTATTACAACTAAGTACCGATGCTTTCATAATGTCGACGGATACAGAAACTCAACCTGGCACGACAATTTACTCACTGATATTCCAAAGCATTGGGATGAGTTTGCTCGGAATTAAATTCCCTCAAGGAGGATCCACTCATATCATCCTTTATGGTAATCCGGATTCACCCGGAAAAATAGGGTGGTATGGTCAATACGCTAAAAATTCATAACGAATGATAGAACAAAAATTTGAAAAAGTAGAAGGGTTTACTTCTTTGTACGGATTATTACTTAGAGTGTTTGCCGTTGCTGAAGCGTTGGATAAGGATATACTAGAAAATTTTGAAACCTATTTGAAAATATTCTTCAGCCAGGATAGAAATAGTGAAATACGATTGTTTTTTGGGTATTCAGGAAATTTTGGTCACAAAGCCAATACGGTCAACATTATGAATCAACTGATTACCTACTACCCAGAAGATAAGGACAGAACCATACGGATTATTTATGATATTGATCCTGGCGAAGATGAACCTGAAAACCCGGAGTATCCCACTCAATTTGCTGAGGCGTTGTCAAAGCTTATTCCCGGACTTCCAGCATCTGATGTAGAAAACGCTACACCTTATGCATTAACAGATAAAATCACCTTGGAATTTAATAGTTATGACCCCAGTAAAGATTCAAATCAATTCAATCCGGCACTACCGTCGACGGGTTGTCTATTTGCGATTACGGGTGGTTTTGATGAATCTGAAAACCTATGTAAGACCATAAATTGCGAATACTTCCTATCGCTTAACCCCTATCAATTCACAAAGTATAAGGCATTGAACACCATTTATACCAGCACTATGGATCCTGAGGATAATGAAGGCACGCTATTGGGTCCAGTTTACGATTGGGATGGCACCACTATTGAAGATAACAAGACTGGATATTATGGTAAAACATTCACCAAAAGAGCCTTCTATCTACCCGATCCAGAACTCACAGAGGATCTATGGCTATCCTATAAAAAGCAGGATGAAGAAAGATATAATTATGTAAGACCAATTGTTGAAGAATTAATTGAGCTTTCCCAGCAGGGAACTATTCAGGTCATGCCCTTATATTATTCTCAAGGCAGGATACTGTGTACAAACACAGAATTGTTGCTCAACATGACAAGTGGACTTATGGAAATGAAGCGATTGCGTAGTGAAAGTACTTTGGAAAATACATGTTCTTTTGTAGTCGTATTTGGAGGTCCCGACTCGATTGATTTCAGTAATTTTGATAAGCTGATTTTAAATGGTGATGAACAGTATCCGGAACTGAATAAATTTATTAGTAAAAATCAAGAAGCTTATAATAAAAACTACCGTTACTTAGCTGATAACGCAAGTTTAGAGGAAATTCAATCTACAGTAAAAGAACTTGGTGGAGATGGAGTCATCATTTACAGGCTGGGAAAAGTGCCATTATTTTTAAATGAATATATGACAACAGTCCTTGCCGGTCTTCCCGCAGTTTATGAAGGAGAAGGAAGTGCAAGTATAATTTTGAATTATGGTAAACCATTCTTGCATTTGGTGTCTTCCGATCTTAAAGGAGTGGAAGATGAAGATGGAGCGTCTGCGATTACAGTCAATCAACTTTATCCTACAATTCCTTTATCTTCTCAAAATAGTGATATAGCAAACGAATGTCATACATCTTCCCTGGGTATGGTGCAAACATATGCTCAATGGAATTCGGTGATACCTAAAGACGATGAATTGAATCCGAATGAAGTTGTAGGGCAATTTATCTATGAGTCCTATGTAGAAAACACAAATAAATACAACTACTTCGGATCAATGAGAGATTTTTTTCACAATAAGATTCAGGACAAGCTGACCTTTGGGCTTATCTACATAATTGGAGAAATACCACTTATCGAAAGCAATTAACTCCTATGAAATCACTTTTAAAGATCAAACTATGACACTTCAGGAACTCTATGATGAAATAAAGGATCTAAACCCCATGCCTCTGGTCCCTGACGTCCTGTCCAGTGGTAATATCAATGAATTTCTAGCCAATGTTACCGCGGATGGAGAATTCATCATAAATGATCCTCATGTGGTTCCGATAATGAATGAAGAAGAGGAGATTATAGAAGTATCCGTAGAAGGAGAAAGCAGTTCTTTTGGATTGGGTGCAAGTTTTCCAGTCGAGCTAAATTTCGTCACTAAATTCAATGAATTATATCTTGATCTAAGTAGTGATTTTATTGAACAAAAGCTCACCATGCCTGGAATTGACTGGTTTGCCATCAGCGATGTCTACTCTTCCATGCAAATCTATGACGCAGACCAATTCAACCGAGGCACCTATAATGGACAGATTTCCATATTACCGAATGTTATTTTCTCGATGGACTACCCAATTACGAATTCCACTTGGGTATTTAATGCCAATTTGGAAGATCCGGTTGGAATTTCTGATGTGATTGCCCTATGCAATGGAGCCAGCCTTATTGAAAGCCTTCCACCACCAATGAAAACCTTTGTGGATTTGAAGGTCTATCAAGTAGGAATGAGTTATAACGCGGCTAGCGGTGAATTGGAGTATATGAATATCTATGTGTCCAGCGAAACAGAATGGCAAATTCTACCCCAATTGGCACTCAACAGTATCAATCTGGAAGGTATCATTTTAAAACCTGCTTCTACCGACCCGCAAGTTAATTACACGGTAAAAGGTGAATTTCAAATAGGTGATCCAGAGACTGACAATGGACTGGTGAATATATCAGCATCCATGCCTAATCTTCAAATCTATGGTGAACTTCAATCGGGCAGCGAATTATACTTGATTGATTTGCTTAACCTCTTTCTCCCGGGAGTGACCAGCAACAACTTCGAATCCAGATTTACAATTTTTAAATTTCTCGCCGACCCTACCAATACAAATTATACCATAACAGGCGAACTGCTTGCAAACTGGGAATTACTTTCAATTAGCGATTTGGTCATTGAGCTGTATGATATATCTGCCAACTTTTCCTACTTGAATGGCAATACTACGGGAGGCTTAACCGGAACTATCGTACTTCAAGACAAAGGGCTTGATGATACCGATGAAGTTGTAATGGAGATTAGTGCTGAACATCCAGAAGCTGGCGATGATTGGACATTTAGTGGTAAACTTACGGATGGAAGCGAACTCGATGTCAAAAAGCTTCTTGCTAAATTTTTAGGTACGGATTTGCTACCGGAAGGATCAGAAATCACGATTAATAATTTAGAGGCGGTAGTACATTCTACTTCTACCGATTATTCCTTTAAAGTAAGTGTGAATTGGGGTAATATTTTTGGTGAAGACATTCCAATTACCATAAGCGATACGACATTAAATATAGCCTCTAAGGACGGAGTACGAGAAGGTTATATTTCGGGTACTGCCAACTTTCAAGGTGTTGATCTCAAACTTGAATATACTTTTACGGATGATCCCGAAAAAGCGAATACTATCCGACTGGTCATATTTGACATTATCAGCGAACTCAATGTCACAGACGAGGAGAAAGTATTGACTGTTAACCCACAAGATCAAACGGTAGGGGATATTATTACCAAACTGGTCAATGCAGCCAGTCCAGGCTCTGGAATCACCCTCCCGAAACCCTGGGATTTGCTGAATACTATATCCTTGAAGGGCTTTACCTTTATGGTGAATTTTACCCAGAAAAAAGTTGGCTTCACCTATAAGATCAATACCAATCTCGGTTTTGTTAACATTAGCAATATCGCTTTATACTATACATTTGATAGTGAGGGAAATGATAAGAAAGTAGAAATTGAACTCGAAGGCTCCTTCCTCGGTCAATCGATGCCTTCTGGATGGGATGTACTCGATCCAGATGCCGCTCCGGAAGTGCCCGGTCAGGGAAATAATAAATTTGACCTGAAATTCCTGGGAATCGGACAAATGGTGGGCATGGACACGCCAGTGCCGTCTACCGTATCCGAAGGAGTGGATAACATGATGGAAGCATTCAGTAATCCTCCTGAAGCGGGTACGAGCCTGTTTTTTGATCAGTCGGTCAATTGGCTCGTAGGCACACGTTTTGCGGTTATGAATATGATTAATATCGACGCCATATTCTACGATCCAATTTTGTACGGTTTGAGTATCGGCGTAACCGACGGCAAGTTCAAAGGACTCGATTTTGAAATTCTTTACAAAAAAGTAAGCGACAATATTGGGGTTTATCAAATCCTTCTTTCACTTCCTGATTTTATTCGTCAATTGGAATTCGGAGCCGTAACCATAACCCTCCCAAATGTGGGAGTCTGGATATATACCAATGGCGATTTCAAACTGGATTTTGGATTTCCTAATGATGGCGACTTCTCCGGTTCATTTGGAGTGCAATTGCTACCTTTTGTAGGATCAGGAGGCTTCTATTTTGGAATTCTAAGTACACAGACCGCATCCCAATTGCCCGCAAACTACGATACAGATTGTGGGGATTTTGATCCCGTCATCGTATTTGGATTAGGCCTGAGACTTGGTCTGGGTAAGTCAATCAATAAGGGAATTTTAAAAGCTGAACTTAGCTTGACCATACAAGGGATCATTGAGGGAACTCTTGCCTTCTTTAACGCCTATCCTGATGAAAATGGAAATCTACCTGTTGCCGATGACAACAAACCTGTGTATTACTACATCCAAGGTCAAATTGCATTGGTGGGTAAAATATTTGGTGAGGTCAATTTCGCCATCATCAGTGCGTCGTTGGATATTACCGTATCCATTTCTGCGAGAGCTGTAATTGAGGCCTACGAAGCAACCATGGTCAATTTCACAGCAAGTGTAAGTGTTTCATTAAAAGTAAAAGTCAACATGGGAATCTTTTCAATTAAGATTAGATTATCATTTGAAACCACGATTACTGAATCCTTTACCCTTGGATCCGCAAGCAACGATGCTCCATGGAACTGTACCAATAAAATCAGTACCGCTCGAACACCTTATTTATTATCCTTGACAGAAGATTCATCTTGTCCCACAATACCAGAAATGAACTGGCAACCGGTTTACATCGATCCGGAAGAAGATCCTAAATCGGTACCGCTTTATTATGCCAGCCAATTTTCCATGAGTTCAGAAAGTCTCGATGGTGTATCCGCATCCGATAGTCTCGTGGGTGTTGCAATGATGTACATTCGAAGCAATTCGAATGAAGAGGATGAAGAAGCACCTCCATTCAGCACATTTGCAAGAGGAGTACTGACATGGGTGTTCAATGCCTACTATAATAAAGATATAAACGACCCGACGGAAGCAGACGTATTGGACAAAACGGTCACACAAGATGACTTGAGAGAAATGTATTGTTATCTTTCACAAGCAGATGAAACGGATAATAAGGACTTTGAACCATTTACTTATGAAAACATCATTGATTTTCTGTCTAATTATTACGAATTCTCAGTAAGCTTACCACCGACTGAAATGATAGACGATCAAGATACGGATACAGGCATATTCCCTGTTTTTCCATTACTTTCACTCACAACCCCGACCGGTACGAATGACTTCGGTGAAGGTGCCAGCATACAATTCACAAGGGAAGAACTGAATGAGATTAAGGCATATTTCAAACAATTGAGTGCAGATCAGAACGAATCTGGAGATTTTGTAGAAGATGCTATTGTAGAAGAAACTCAATCTTTGGCAAACTACATATTTGTCGATTATTTCACTATGATTGCAAAATCATCTGTACAATCCGCCTTGGACAAAATGCAGGTTTTGGAGCAAGAAGTGCAACCGGATTTGAATCTGCTAGATTTAAATTCGAGATTTGCACATTCAGGAATTAGTCAGGAAGAGTTTGCATTCACGAATAGACTTCATCCGCTCACTCCTGGAATAAAAATCATCATTCCTGGAGCAAAATACACCTATAAGTCAAAAGATACCCAACAATTACTTGCCGATACTTACGGATTTGATATTCAATTACTTCATGAGAGTCAATACGACACAAGTTATCTGAAAGGAAGAACAATTAACCTACCGGAATTTGAGTACGAAATTCGAGAAAACGACAACTTAAAACGAATAGCAGGTCAATTTAGAACCTCTGTGGCACAAATTGCTTCGCGAAACATCAACGTGCGCAATCTATTTGATACCAGCAGAAGAATTAAGTATGCCAATGTAGAATCCATAAATGCAGGAGATCTTCTGGACATTATGGAAGATCAATTTGTCTTCAACAATTTATCCGGGTTAGCGGCAAGAGTGCTTTTACAAGGATTGAGACCACTAGGGCCAGAAGGATCTATTTATGCAGGTCAACCGACTCCATTCTATGCGTTGTCTTTGCAAGAATTTGATGCAAATTCTTTAGCAGTAGATGATCAAATCACATTGAGCATTACTGATGGAGAACCCTTGGATTGGTTGAAATTGGATAATGGTGTATCCATAGACATGCCTATAACAGAGGATCTTATGCAAGATCTGGACAACTTAAAAAGCGCTGCATTTAACCCCGTAATTGAAGAATTGCAAGCTATGGATTTGGCAGGGATACGACCAAAGAACTTTACGCTGCCCACTCAAATTTCTTGGAAAAAACCAGAAAATGATCTTGAAGTCGGGACTAGTGATCCTTCTATATGGCCATTGTCCGCAGATCTGAGTAAATTACTACAAACCGATAACGATCCACTCCCAACGATTAAACTATTCAAACAGGTTCAAGCACATGAGAATATTGCACCGCCTGCTGAAGAAGTACCAAATCCAAAATGGGCTATAAAACTAGATGTCCGAATAAGCAGAATTCCAGAAGGAGAAAACACAATGTATGAAATGCTTGGTGCAGGGCAGACAGACAATACGTTGTTAGAGGAATTATTACGTTACTATGATGACAATCCAACCAGTTTTATTGATTCGATTGAGGTTCTGTATCCAGAAGCCCCGGCTCAAGCCGACCAGCAGGAGCCCCCAAGTGGACTTCAATCTGACAATCAAGAAGATGTAAGTCAGTTTCTGGTACAATCCAATCTTTCTACAGTGTCGAATCCACCTTCTTCTTTGGCTATATCCGAACTTACCATTGAAGAAAGTAACTTGGTGGGGCAAACCCCTATTGAATTTTTAAAGTTGCTTTGGGAGTGCGGAATTACTGCTTCAGGAGGGTATTATTTTTATTATGAATCCGGTGATGGAGAACAAAGTCTTCCCGACTATCTGTTTAATGATGATCCGATTGGTGTGGTGACACTATTGGTAAATCTAAACCTTACCGACGGTATTCCAGGATTTGTGAATGCTGCTGTATTAGAAGAGACGATTGACACTTCAGAAGAATTGCTCTTTGCTCAGGTTGAATATTCAGAATCTCAAATTGTCATGAATGAAGGAGAGTCGCTTCATGATATAAAGAAAAACTATTTCACAGACATTTTCTCGATTGCTAAACAGAATCCAACAGCACGACTCAAAGGCAACACCTTGATTACGATCCCTACACGAAAATATCTAGTAAAAGAAAATGATGAGCTCATCACAATTTGCAACCGATTTAATATACCATTAGCTGATCTTGCTTCTCAAAATAACGAAGATGTCACGTGGTCTCTTTCCGGTGAAACATGGATTGATCTACCTTCTACTACGCACCTGCTGGACGAAGCAATAGGATTGGATAAAATTTCTACACAATTCAATGTGAATCCAATTGAGCTTTTGCATGTCAATGCGCATGTACCCGGACTTTTTGTAGATTCCATTACCTTTGACAACCGGATAGAGGAAAAAATCTGCAACGTACCTAATGGAAGCGTTGGATTTACACTTCAAAGATCCAATCCCGAAGAAGTCGCAGATGTTTACCAACAGCAATTACTTGAATTATACAACTTATTAGAATATTCTATAGCCGAGGCCGGAATTTTTAAAGCGAGTAATCCAGCTATTCCATCCTGGCCTACCAATGAAAATGATGAAGAGGATTCTGATATGGATAAAAGTTTTGCAGTACCGGAAATAACCGATGAACCCTGGAAGTTTAGCGGAGTAATTCCCGCTTACCGATTTGTTAAAGATCTGGCTCCACCAGTTGAAGGCCTTCCCGACCCTGAAGAAAATCCTTACAATGCCATTCAAGGCGAATCACAGGAAAACGTCACATTGGACTTCGCCTGGAATGATCTCTTTGGAAATACATTGAATGTAAGCGGATCTTCCAATGGAAGCACATGGCCAACCTTAAATATCTCAATTGGATATACAGATCAAATTGTGGCTGTAAGTCAGTGGAGAAATGTATTGCCAAGATATATTGTCCAATTGGAAGATGATACTCCGAAGCTAATCGTAAACTTCAGATTCTTATCGGATCGATATACTGACATTTCGGACCCGGACGCTAAAAAAGAAAATGCTGAAACAGATGCGAAACTGTATCAACTTATTTATTATCAACTGAATCAGGATGATGTTGAGGTTTCATTCAGCACCTCCATGGACGGAGAAGACGCATCATTGGAAGCAGACGATTTAAAAGATGAATTGATTGCATTTGTTGGTGCCATTTATACATTCTTGACAGACATTGCAGAGGGCAACACTCCTACTACTCCAGAGAACATAGCTCTCACATGGTCGATTTCAGATAATAATTCAGAGAATGTGTTCTTATTTGAGGTAAAAATGCACATAACAAGAAATATTCTTCTTGTAGCCGATGAGTTTAAAGATCAATTGAGTAGCAGTGAAGTCATAAGTACGATCAAACCCGATTTAAATACGACCATTTCATCTACAAATGATGTTGAAAATGACCCATTAAGCCTGACGGAATTCGCCACAGAATTACAAACTGCTTTTCCAGAACTAAAAGTACTTACCGGACCTCCAAATACGGCGACAGAGGAGGTTCAGGATGAAATTTGGTTGGCACGTTTCAGTACAGATTCTGATGGTATTTGGATGTCTATCATTGATCCCGGAACACCAAATTATTATGCCATCAAACCGCTATCAGTCAATCTGATTAGTGATCTGAATATGATGGTATATTCCTACCAGAGTGGAACGCCTATTTGTGAATCACAGATGATTTCGAATCCAGTAAATAGTATAGATATGGAACTGATGGCTTCATCGTTCCTGACCGCTGTAGATTTGTTTTTATCCTCGGACTATATTATTAAGGCATGGCTTAATGAACAAGAGAAGAATGGAAACGAAAACAACTGTATTGATGAAACGCCATATGAGTCTTTGATTCAATCCAAAAAGGATATTGCCAAAGCCATTTCAGAAAACCTAACTTCCATTTTTTCAGATTCCAATCCTTCAACCGCAAATTCAGATCAAGCCAAAGAGGTGCTTTATCAGGAGCTGTTGATCCAGTTATCGAATGCTTACAAGATTAATACTGTCGTACAATTTGATGTTTGTATGCAGGCGAGTGTTGACCTTGCTGCAAATCTGTTTGGTAAAGCAATTAGCCCAACGCTGGAAAATAGTGCTGCTTCATCACAATCCGATGAAGTGCCATATTCCTTGAATTCATCCAAGGTGGGAATACCTACTTCTTCCGAAGACTCTTGTTATGAAAGTGAGGATGGCAATAAAAATTTGACCTTTACTTTCAGTGCGAAAAATCCGGAAGAACAGGCATTCATGGAATTGACTTTGGATTATGTTGTTTCTGCAATGGAAGTAAACATCCGAGAAGTACCTGGAATTCAAGACTATAAAGCTTCAGAATGGTTGAGTTTTGTACTTCCATTTGAGGTAAGCGGCTTGTCTACAAGTCTGGGCGACCTGAGTATTCCAATTCCATTAAAAATCTATCCTACACCTCCATCGGTATTGAGTCAATCGTATAGCACTCCTATAAGTGAATCAAATTTACAAGCGGATAGTCCTACGGAGGAGCTGGAGAAAAGTAAAAAATGGCAATACGCATACAGCTACAACTACAACGGAGCCAGCCAGGACACCATAGATGCGAACATATTGACCAACCTGGCAGTAAAAAACTTACAAACCGAGCTTGAAGAAGAGGTTGATTTATTTACAGCATTGGTACAGTTCACCAATGTCTATCCAGCAATTCAGAGTGACCTGAATCAGTACCTTATCAAAAATGAAGACGCGGAAATGGCTTATACTGCCATTCAGTCATTGGCTTGGTTAATCTCCAGAGTAGCTGGTGCTTGGGGGTCTTGGGATTCTGATAAAGTAAAATATGAAACCATTTTTGAGAGCACGGCAGGTTTTGAATTGCAGATTTCACAATTGGCGTATACTCCAGAAATAACTATTGATAATGAAGACGATACTTCGCTCTTGTTGGTGGAGGTAACTTCTGAAAAGGAGACACAACTTCCATTGATCAATATTGAAGGGTACAACGCAGTACCTCTTACAGAATTACCTACAATAAATGAAGAGAAAACTGCTCAATATATTTATCAAAACGAAGTGGATCCAAATCTCTATTTATCCTATGAAGTGGGTAAAGAACTTCCCAATCGTACTGTTCAAATGAGTCTTTTATATGACATCATGGAAGAAGAAAATGCGAGTGGAGGTATATCCATCATTAGAAATCAGGATTTAGGCTCAGGAAGAAGTGTAAATAATGATTTTATCTACCGAACTCCAGAAATTAGAATGATTAATCCGGTGGTACCTTTATTAAATCCAAATCTTATTATTCAACTTTCGGACTTCTCGCCTTCTGGCAAAAATGATCTTGCCGATTATCTGTCCAATTTCTTTGAAGTTCTTTTTGCGGATGTAATACCAGAAGAAGGCGAGGTTCAACGATTGATAAACTTGAAAGGCAGCTACTCTTACTTATTGGTAAGTTCTGAATCTGAAAATGACACTGAATTCAGGACAAAATTACCCATCTTCCTTACAACACCTTATGAGTTTAACATACCTGGCGATTGGGCATTGGGAAATCCTGACTCTTTTGTAAACAAAATCTCAACTGAAATTTTGAAGTGGTTTGAAGCTCATAATCCTAAAAGAGATGGTGGATTGTTCTTATTCGACTTGTTCTTGTTCTCTAATTTGACAGATTCCAATCTACCCATATTGACGTATGAAAATATGGAGTTGGATATAGATTTAATCTCAAATTTGTAGGCAAGACATATGGCAGTCCGATTGTGTTTGAATATGATAGTGAAAAATGAGGAGCAGGTCATACGCAGATGCCTGGAATCTGTAAAACCTCATATTGATTATTGGGTAATATGTGACACTGGATCTACTGATAATACACGACAAGTTATTACAGAAACCATGCAAGATGTTCCTGGTGAACTGCATGAACACGAATGGGTCAATTTTGGTGTAAATCGCACCAAAGCACTTCAAATCGCCAAATCAAAGGCCGATTATTTGCTTTTTATGGACGCTGACATGATCGTCACCAAACACACAGAATTCAAATCGGAATTAAATGCAGATTCTTATTTGATACGATATACAGGATCGCTTGATTATTGGCAAACAATGCTGGTCAGCACTAAAATTGATTGGAAATACGTGGGTCCTACCCATGAATATATAGCTGGAAATTCCAATATGGCTTCCATAAAACTTAATGCATTAACGTTGACTCATTTTGCGGATGGAGGAGAACGAAAAAATAAATTTACACGAGATATTGAGCTGCTAAAAAAAGCTTTGGTCCATGATCCAAACAACACGAGGTATTTGTTTTATCTCGCCCAGAGCTATGGTAATTTGGATGCATATGATGAGGCTATAACCTACTATAAAAAGCGATTGGAGTATCGAGGCTGGGAAGAAGAATTCTGGTTTTCGCAATATCAAATCGGTGTAATGCTTGAAAAATCCGGAGCAAATTCGTCATCCATCCACGATGCATATCTCAAAGCATTTGAATTACGTCCCTCAAGAATGGAACCCTTATATCGCCTTGTTCGATGGCTACGTAGTCAGGAGCGTTTCGAATTGGCTTTGATTTATGCAAAAAAAGCGCTCACCATACCCTATCCCAGGGATATATTGTTTATCGAAAAGAATGTTTATTCTTATTTGTTGCTCTTTGAATTTGCAATTTGTGCGCATTATGCAGGAAACCCGGATGATGCAATTCTAGCCAACGACATGGTAATTGGCAACCCTTTGACTCCATATGCTATAGCCAAACAAGCAACTGTAAACAAACATTTCAGTCTTAAAAAATTCATTTCTCAAAACTCATCTCAAACTATTAAGCGACTGGCAACAGTTTCCTATGATCTCAATATCATTTGTGGTTCAGGCATTTCGCTTACCAATTTTATTACCAATCTTGAAAATCAACAATGGTCCGTTTTGAAATCTAACTATTTTCCTGACATACAGGCGTTTTTAAATTTTGGACCGCAAGGCATTTTAAGTCAGCAATGGGCGATGAAGAAGGCCTATCATTATGCAGAATTGCTAAAAGTTCCACTTTTAGTATTTGTTCGTGGATCTGGGCAATACGAATATTGTATTCAAGAGAACATAAAACCTGATTATGTTTTGTTTTGTTCATCCCATGAATATTTCAAGGTAAAGCAAAAATACCCTTCCATAAAAGGCATCGTATCACACCCTTTGATTGCAGCTCCTAAAAACACAATTCCATCCAAGAAAACTTTTATAACTCTTATAGGAAATAATAAAATAAAAGGGATCGATATATTTCTAAAAATTGCGAAAAAGCTTCCTGAGGAAAAGTTTATGTTCGTTGGTGATTCTATTGAAAACGAAGTACTGCCGGAAAATGTGGTACGTCATGAAATCACCTCTGCGATAGATACCATATATACTCAAACAAAGCTGCTGTTGGTCCCTTCAATCAATGAATCCTATGGTAGAATTGTAGTGGAAGCAGCCTATCATGATATTGTTACCATCGCGACGGATTGTCCTGGTATCCGAGAGGCTTCGGGTTTTTCAAATGCTATTTATATCTCGGACCGAAACGATATTGGGCTTTGGGTAGAGCGGATTAAAACCGTATTGAACAACTCCGGTGAATATACACAAATGCCCAGACGAATTGTTGAAGGATTGCAATCCAATTTAGAAATGGAATATGCACGAATCAAGTTGGCTGGATGGATGAATTCAGGTTAGGCATATTCATAAGTAGGTAAAACCCTATGAGAATCACAGATTAAAGGCTATCTTAATACAAAGAAAACCCCGTTTTTTACGTTGGATGCGGAAAAACGGGGTAATCAAAAAAGTATTAAGATGAAAATACGTAGAATTT
>JBCCVV010000139.1:0-17245 GCA_039194925.1 Bacteroidota bacterium | reverse complement strand
CTTTTCTTAAGAAAGTAGTTGTAAGAACGACCTCGATAGCCGTGTCTCTGGCTCGGAAAAATCAGCAGGTCGAATTCCTTATCCGCTTGAATAAGTGCCTCAGCCAATTTAAATGTTGCCGATGGATTGACGTTATCATCCAAAGCACCGTGTGTGATAAGCAATTTTCCCTTTAAATTTTCAGCTAGGGTGATGTTAGATACTTCATGGTACATACTATCAACGGGCCATCCCATATACATTTCGGGCCACCAAGCCTTTTCCATTCTAAAATCATGATCTGCACTACTCGCTACCCCAACTTTATAGACCTCCGGAAAAGCAAGCATGGCATGACCAGCATCGTATCCACCAGCAGAATGACCGAAGATTCCCACCTTATCTGCATCCACCCAAGGCCGTGTAGTGCCCAGATGTTGAATAGCGAGTACATGATCCTCCAGGTTATTGCCCATGTTTTTATACGAATGATTGTGAAATGCCTTGGATCTTCCCGATGTTCCCAATCCATCCACCATCATAACCACAAATCCAAGTTCTGCCAATGCTTGATTTATAAAAGCACGAGAGAATGATCGCGGATAAACCTGAGTATGAGGACCAGTATAACTGTGGTCAATGATTGGGTATTTTTTTGTCGGATCAAAATTGGTAGGCTTCCAAAGAGCACCATATAAAGTGGTCAATCCATCCTTGGCCGTAAATTTAAACGTCTCCGGAGCTTTCCAGCCTTTGCTTGATGCAAACTGAAAATTTGCTTCAGTAAGATGTGTCATTATTTCTCCTGTTTCAGATTTACGGAGTACCGTTTGACTCGGTGAATCGACACTTGAAATTATATCCGTAAAATACTCCCCGTTTTGTGAAAAAGAAACCTCATGATTTAATCTTTCGGGAGTCAATAAGGTTAGATTATCTCCATTAAGCTTGACCGAATACAGCATTTGATGGTATGGATTCATTCCTTCTTCCCTACCAGCCGCAGTGAAATACACCACTTTTTTCTTTTCATCTACATTTCTAATATTGTGAACATAATAATCCCCATCGGAGAGTTTTACGATTGATTTGGTTTGTATATCCAACACATACAATTGCCTCCAACCGCTACGCTCCGATAAAAAGAGCAATATCCCAAGAGAATCTAATGGGCGGTAGGTGAAATTGTCAATATTGGTTTCGCTTACCTCCTCTATCAAGGTAGTAATATTGGCATCTGTCAATTTAAGATGTTTGACAAATTCTTTTTGATATCCTCTTTCCGAATAACTGGCATACGCTTCACCAGGGTTTTCCGACCATGAAATCGTAACCGAATTGATGTGGGTATGGGTAGGTAAATCCAAATGGATCTCTTTCTTTTTTTCAACATCAATAACTACAGGACGTACCATTACCATCGAAGTATCCCCTGGACTTCCTCGATAATAAGAAAGCAACTTGGGTTTGAAAAGGTGATCCTTGCTCCAATCCAGCAGATACATTTTTTCTGCATTTTGGGTATTTAATTGGTGCGTATAAATCCATTTCGAATCGGGCGACCAGGACACAAAAAAATTAGTAGGCCGATCTCCATTTTCACCTTCCATTTTATCAAACCAGCCATATGAATTGGTGTATTCATTATCTTTTTCACCATCTGTCGTTAAAGCGAATTCTTCTCCAGACACAGCTGATCTAATGTATAGATTATAGTTCTTGGCAAAAGCGATCCATTTGCCATCTGGAGAGATTTCTTCATTTTCCTGAACCTCTGGCTCATCTTCGATTTTTAACGTATCAATTGCATACGATTCAAGATCAACTTTAAACGGTTTTCCCTCAAACTTGAATTTTAAGACATGGTTTCCTTCTTTCTCCACATCAGAAATTCCAATCTTGTTTTTATCTATTTCCTTATCGAGAGTTGTGGAAAGCGAATTTGCCATTCTTTGATGATCAAATAAATCCTTAAGCACAAAATCCTCAAAATCAACCGTTCGATACTTTTTCCCTTCTTCCGAGAATTCATGAAAATAAATTCCGCTTCCATCTTCGAACCAATTAATGCTTGGATTTAGATTAAAAATCGTTTTGTTGTCAAAGTTATAATAGCGAAACGAAACCGCTCTTTTGTAATCTTCCAGAGTTATAGACTGACTTTTTGCATCTACGATAAACAAACCAAACACCCAAAACCAAAACCATCTTAGCATTACTCTTTTCAAAATTGATCGTTTTTATGGTTAAACAAGAATTCCAAGATAGAAAATCTACAAAAGAATACGATGATAACCCCCAGGCTTTGAGATGTGCAACTCTTGTTGATTCTTTTCATTATCCCAATCAAAAAAGTAAACATTATTGACAAAAATCCCTTATATTACAAGAACCAAATAGTTTATATCATGAGATTCAATTCATTTTTTTTCGCACTCTTATTCATAGGGTTAAGTCACACTATATTTGGTCAATTAAGACTAATGGAAGTTAGGGCTACAAGCTATTTTGATCTTTCTACCAATACTATTGTTAAGAACAAAGAGCTTGCATTTCAACTTCCCGCAATCCAATCCGACAAAGATGCTCTGGCCAAGGCCACTTTTGAACAACATTTACATTCTAAAAAGAACAAATATCGCTTTAATTGGCAGTTGATAGAATGCCCAGATCCGCGTTTCGTAAATACAGGTACCGATAATTTATCATTAGTCAGGCAAGGATTTCAACCCTATTATTACAATCCAACAGTTCAATATTCTTTGGGAGAACAAGCCCTTTTCTTATTGGCCAGAGGAATTCTAAACAATCTTTGAACACTCTTCTATTTTTTGATTTTTGTTATGGTAGAATGGTGTTCTATTTGCGCGCATCAGCAAAGTTCATTTTATGCCATTTTAAATTCTTGGGATAAACATTGCGATTTTATTGAATCCACTCTATCCGAATAACTTCAATTCATTAAGTTTACTTCCGATTGAACATACTATTTTAAAACGTAAACCAATATTAACACTATGAAATCAACTTCGACCTTTATTTTAGGTATACTTCTTTCCGTTTTTGCAACGTATACCCAGGCGCAAGAAGAGAATTCTTTACTTTGGAAAATCGAAGGAAAAGGATTGCAAGACCCCTCCTATATTTACGGAACTATTCATGTTCATGATGATCGGGTTTTTAATTTTAGCGATTCGGTTTTTATAGCCATAGAATCTTGTGATGCATTTGCCCTCGAAGTTCATCCCGACTCTGCCATCATGGCGATGATCACCAAAGTTCAAGAGCATTTTGATAATGCATATTATGAAGACCTCCTTTCTGACGAAGAAATGGAACGATTAAAAAAACATTTCAAAAAAATCAATGGCTATGAATTTGACGAGCTGGAAGATAAAAATCCGCTTACGGTTCAGAATTTATTGGAACCATCCTATGAGAAACCCGACGACAGACAAACGTTCATGGATGCCTATTTATATTCTTCTGCCAGATCAATGAACAAAGAAATTTTGGGGTTGGAAAATCATCACGAACAAATGGACCAGATCATGGGCTTGTCAACATCAGAGCGAAAAAACATGATTATGGAATATGTTGATTTCCCGGAAGAATTAGCCAAATCAATGCGTGAACAAATGGTTGAGTTGTACGCTACGGGAGACCTCAGCAAGATCAAAGATTTCATTGGAAGTTCAATATTTAGTGACTCTCTATTCATCTTAAGAAATGAAGTAATGACGAATAGCATCATTGATGTGATACACACAAAAAGTCTATTCTCCGCGGTGGGTGCCGCTCATTTAGTAGGAGATATCAGTGTTGTGCAAATGTTGAAAAATCGGGGTTATGAAGTTACTCCGGTTACCCAGGTGTACACGGGCATAGCAGATCAATACATTCCAGATCTTTCCAAAATCCCATGGGAAACATATACCGATTCTTTAACTGGATTAACCCTAAAGGTACCTAATGTTCTAAATGAATTGACAGTAGAATTCTCTACCATGAACATGAGTTTAGATCTGGTTACTGAAAGTGCCTATGCTTTTATGTCTTTTGATAACCGGAATGAGCCCGATTCAATTGACATAGTTAAGATTATGGAGGAGTACGAAACCAACTTAAAAGAAAGCAACAATGAAATACTAGCCAAGAAAACACTGGAAACTGAGAATGGGACAATAGGAGATTTCTTAGTGGAGCAAGAAAAAAATCAACATTACAGGACTCAAATCATAAAGAAAAACGGATTTGTTCACTACTTTTTTATTTGGAGCAAAAAAGATTTCTTGTACTCTCCATCAAGCGAAAAGTTTTTTGAATCCATTTCCTTTTTCCAGCCGAAAGCCCCGAAACCTGGAAAAGGATGGTTCACATATGCCGATTCAACGAATGCTTTCTCTGTACAGTTACCAAGTTTTCCTGAATCAAGAGTTCAAGAGCACCCAAATCCGGATATGCCTGAAGGCGATATGTATAAGGTTAATCTTCTATTTTCAATGGATATGCCCAATTTTACAAATTACATCGTTGCCTTTAATGACCTGCCAAGGGGAATGTATATGGAAGACTCGAATATGGCGTTGGACCTACTCATACAGGAATTAGAACAATCTGGGACTGAAATTACCGATGTGAAAAATATTGAGCTTCAGGGAGTTCCGGGACGAGAACTCTATTGTATTCTGGAAGGTGGTTACCATTGCAAACTCAAAATCTTCCAACGAGGAAACCGTACGTATAAGTTTTTAAAGCAAAATATCAAAGAAAATGACAATCGATTTATCAAAGATAATTTCCTGACTTCCATCAGTTTTCTATCGTATCAAGAAGCTGAATTTGTTAAGCAAAATAGTGTTTTTGATAAAGAATCGTTTATCGAATTACCCAATACGTTGGAAACATTTTCTGACTCCATAGACTATACAGCGTATTATGACGACGCTTACACTTCGTACTCCAAAAATCTCAATACCGGAGGAATGTATCAAATCGAAATGTATCGGCTCAATGAATATTTCTGTATTGAAAATTTGGATTCGTTTTATTTTGAAAATGGTAGTTTACACAGAGGATGGAACGACACCTTGGTGTACGAAAAAATCGTTGCCGTAAACGACCGTAAAAGATATGAATCCGTTATGGGCTATAAAGGCAGTACAATATTTACAAGATATCAAAATTGGATTCATAATGACATCTATTACACTATAGCTATTTTTGGCAACAATGAAGAAATCTATAGTGATGCAGCAAATACTTTTTTCAATGGTTTTAATGATAACAATGGTGGTCAGCCCATCGACTACTATGCTTCCAAAGCCAAAAAAATTATCGATAATCTAAATTCTCAAGATAGCATTTCATACAAAAAAGCAGAAGGGGCGCTTACGAGTTATTATACTTTTAGAATCGAAGATTTACCCGAATTGCGCAGGGGACTTTCTTTATCCTTTTCGGATGATTCGAAATCGTATGGCACCAAAAGTTATCTAATTGATGCCCTTGCCAGTTTAAAAAGTGAAGAATCCCTGGATCCTCTTGCCGATGCCTACAATGCTTCAAATGCAACCAGTGCGATTCAAGAATCGATCCTAATTGCACTAACCAATATCAATTCTTCAAATAGTATTCAACTTTATCTTGATTTGTTATTTTCTAATCCACCGGACAGCCTTAATTCTGACTGGATAACCTTCTACCCATTTATCGATTCTATGGCTCTTTTCAAAGGTAATGTGACCAATTTAATGAATTTATACGAAAAAGATGGGTACCAAAAATCAGTCTTATCGACCATAGCATATGCCTTAACCGCAAATAAAGACTCTTTGGCAAAAGTGGTGGAGCCTTATTTTGAACAGTTGACTGAAACTGCAATTGAAGAGCTGAAAGAATTTATAAATCAAAAAGCGTCTGACCCAACAACATATTCTTACAATACCAATATTCATCATTACTTGTCTCTGATGGAACATATAACTGGTAAATCGATAACGGATGAGTATACACAGTTATATGTTCAGCAAGATTCTTCCTTTCACACAGATGCCAGCGCGATGACCGTTCGGATCAAAAATGATTTGGAAATAGATATGACCTATCGGAATCAATTAATCGATTCATTGCATTATAGAGCTTCGATATTTAATGCGTATAAAGAAATTCATACGATTGACAAATTTCCCTCAAAGTATCTTACTCCTGTTGAGTTGGTTAAAATGGTCCTGTTGGAAAACCTTATGGTCGAAGAGTATTATCCCGACGCCATAGATTATCTTGATGAGTTAACCTTTAATGAAAATCAATATTTGGTTTTCAAATTTTCTCAGTCCTATGAGGACTTCGAATACAGTTATCTGGCTGTAGCAAGGTACGAAGAAAATGACTCCCCCGCTGCGATCTATGATAGCACAATTCTATATTTGGATTGGTCAGAATTCGTAGACGATTGGCAGGACTTAGCTATTAAAATGATTTCGGAATAGTACTGCATTAATTTCAAGTTATTAACCATTGCCCGTTATTTAACGGGATTTTGCATCAGTAAGCAGAAATATGACTAAGACATTATTTAATTGAGGATATACATTCTCTCATTTTTCATATCTTGACATTGTTATCAAGACTGAAAAATGAAGACAAGAACTACGAACAGACGACAATTTTTAAAAAAAGCAGGCGTATCGGTAGGTGGCTTTATGATTGTTCCTCGATATGTGTTGGGAGGCAAAGGCTATGTGCCACCTAATGACCAAATACGGATAGCTACCGTTGGTGCCGGCGGAAAAGGATACTCCGATACCTGGCGTGCTTCTGGAATGGCCAATGAAAAAGGAAAACCAACCGAACGCATCGTTGCACTTTGCGATGTGGATTATAAAGCCGCCCAACGAACTTTTAATCTCTTTCCAGATGCGAAACGCTATAAGGACTATCGCATCATGTTGGAGGAATTGAGTGACGAAATAGATGCAGTAATTGTCAGCACACCGGATCATATGCATGCCTCTGTGGGCATGGATGCCATCTCACGAGGAAAACATGTGTACATTCAAAAGCCTCTTGCGCATGACGTATACGAAGCCAGAATGCTCACTGAAGCCGCCCGGAAATATAAGGTCGTGACCCAGATGGGAAATCAAGGCAGTTCGTCAGACGATATTCGAAGGATTTGTGAATGGATTGATGCGGGCATTATTGGTGAAGTGACACAGGTCCATGCCTGGACCAATCGCCCCGTTTGGGAACAAGCCATGTACCGTCCAGAAGAAAAGGTCGAAGTACCTTCAGATCTGGATTGGAATCTTTGGCTTGGAAATGCGCCGGAAAGGCCCTATCACCCAACGTATCATCCCTTTGGCTGGAGAGGTTGGTGGGATTTCGGAACGGGAGCATTGGGTGACATGGCTTGTCATATTATTGATCCTGCGGTGAGGGCACTCCAATTGAATTATCCTACCCATGTGCAGGCATTTGCCCCTTTTAAAGTAAGAAACTGGAGCCGTGTAAATTCATTTGAATCTCCACCATTGGCTACTGTCGTGCATTATGATTTTGCTGAGCGAGATGGTTTGGCACCAGTACGTTTGAGTTGGTATGATGGAGGAATGATGCCTCCAAGACCGGCAGAATTAGCCGATGATGAACCTATGGGCAACTGGGATGGAGGCGTTATTTTCGAAGGTACAGCGGGCAAGATTATGTGCGATTGTTATGCCGCAAACCCAAGATTACTTCCGAGCAAACGAATGAAAAATTTCCAGGAACCAGCGCCAAGTCTGTCTCGTGTAAAAGAAGAGTTTCATCAACAAAATTGGATCGCAGCAATAAGAGGTGAGTCGGAAGCAAGTTCAGGTTTTGATTATGCGGGCCCATTATCAGAAATAGTTTTAATGGGTAATCTGGCCATTCGATCTCTTTTTGCACAAGAAGAGCGCTCCGATAACGGTAAAAAATACATGGCCTATACTGGAACAGGCATACGATTGGCCTGGGATGGTGAGAATATGAAAATAACGAATTATGAACCAGCCAATCAATTTGTAAAAAGAAATTACAGAGAAGGGTTTGGGTTAAAAATGTAATTGCTTAATGGAAATGGAATTTGCAGTATATACGATATCCGTAAAAGGATTTTTCTCCAGGCATTATGAGATTTACAGGGATGATGAATTGATTTATCGTGTGGAAAAACCATCTTTCTTTGCATTTAGAGAGTTGAATTTTCTGAATACGGCCGGACAGCAGGTATTGAAACTAAAGCGCAGTGCGACCTTCTTCAATTACAAGTTTGTAATATCAGACGACGAAAAGGCGATAGCCACCTTTGAAAAGGATACATTTGAGAATTTTTACCGCTCTACAAGTGTGTATGGCTACCATACCATCCAGGGCGATTTTTTCAACAGCGAATACACCGTTTTTGACGACAAGGGAGAAATAGCCAAAGTATCGAGAAAACGATTTCGTACCAACAAAAAATATGGAATTGCGATTATCAAAGGCAACAATGAGATCTACATTCTCGCTATGGTTATTGCGATATCGGTTGTCAACGCGCAGCGACGTAAAAAAGGGTGATTATTTTGCGTTGAATAAATGGATTTTTACACTTAGAAATATTACCTTTGCACTCCATTAAAATAATTTTGAGCGATTTAAGCTGTACAATAGAATTAGAATCGCACTAAAGAACTGAAAATTAGTAAATTATGAAAAAAGATATCCACCCAAAGGAATATAGAAAAGTGATCTTTAAGGATTTCTCATGTGATGTTTCTTTTATGTCAAGTTCATGTGCGGAGGCAAAAGACACAATCGTTTGGGAAGATGGCAAGGAATATCCGCTAATTAAATTGGAAATTTCTTCCGCTTCACACCCGTTCTTCACCGGTAAAATGAAATTTGTAGATACCGCGGGTAGAATCGATAAGTTCAACAAAAAATTCGCCAAGTTTGGAAATAAAATTTCCTCCAAAGCAGAATAAAAAATATCGAAAGCCCTTCTCGAAGGGCTTTTTTTTTACCCTTAACTATTAGCCTAATCATACTTTCAATTTTTATCTAGCGAAATGCAAACCAATATTATATTATTCGATGATGACAATTGGGAAGGCCTTCTTCCGCTAACCTTCACCAAGCCCATTTGCGAACTAAGGGTAGGCATTCTTACCATACGAGAAAAATGGGAACAACACTTGAATGCCAAAAGCAGCTTTATAACTCAGGATTTTCTATCAGAAAAATATCCTATCGACATTGAAAAGGATAATATCATTATTAACAGCACTACGTTACCTACACCCAAACTATTAAAGCTTGTAAAACAGCTAGGACCCAATGAAGCGATCCTGGACGGAGACGAATTGCTCGCTGCAAGATTAACCAATGAGCAATTTGATAATTTGATTGATGATAATGGAATTACGGAGTTGGAAGGGATTGACGTTTCGAAAGATGTGGATCTTATCCGTAGAATTACAAGACCGCATCATCTGTTTTCATTCAACGACGCGGAGCTGCGCCATGATTTTGAATTGATTACCAATGGAAGAACATCTCAAGCCCTTAGCAATACAAATTCTGCGGTGCTCCCGGAAAATATATTTATTGAAGAAGGTGCTTCTGTAGAGCATTCCGTTCTGAATGCAAGTACAGGGCCAATATATATTGGTAAAAATGCAACAATAATGGAGGGCTCTCTCATTCGAGGCCCATTTGCCATGGGGGAAGGTGCGGTAGTAAAAATGGGGGCTAAAGTATACGGAGCAACTACAATAGGACCATACTCCAAAATTGGTGGCGAGGTAAATAATAGCATTCTCATTGCTTATTCCAGCAAAGGCCATGAAGGATATCTGGGCAACTCGGTTTTAGGAGAATGGTGTAATCTTGGTGCAGATACCAATGTTTCCAATTTGAAAAATAATTACGATGAAGTCAAAATTTGGTCATATGAAGATCAAAGATTTCTAAAAACTGGTCTTCAGTTTTGTGGGTTGATTATGGGCGATCATTCCAAAACTGGTATAAATACCATGTTCAATACAGGAACAGTTGTAGGAGTAAACGCAAATATATTTGGTAGCGGATATCCGCGAAATTACATTCCATCTTACGCCTGGGGTGGATCTCATGGATTCAGTACTTACCTTCTCAATAAGGCTTTGACCACTGCAGAGAAAGTGATGGAAAGGCGGAATTTGAAGCTTTCGGAATTAGACAAACGAATTCTTGAACATATCTTCCTGTACACATCCAAATATCGAATCTGGGAAAACGCCAAGAAATAAATTTAAAATTCCCTATAAAGTCGAATCTATCCTTTTTTACTAAATGTAATTCACACTGTAATATTTTTGAAATACCGTCAATGTTGTCGTTTATTGCAATTGGAAACCTGTACCCACAATGAGACAGCCGTTATGGAAACGCCTACTTTCCTACATTAAAGACGTACACATCGAAAGTGCTACTTCTATTTTCAATGACGAATTGAATGTGTTGTTGGTAAAAGGAGAATATCAATTGGTCACTCCGGAGGCTATTTATTCTTATGGAAAACGGTACGATAACTTTTTCTCCGCTTTTAAACAGATCGGCTTAGAAAAACGAGAGATTGACTCCGTCCTTTTATTGGGTTTGGGCTTGGGCAGTATCCCGCTAATGTTGGAAAAGCATTTCAAAAAAGAATATCGATATACTGCCGTGGAAATTGATGACGACATCATTAATTTAGCGAGCAAATATGTACTGAATTATTTAAAATCTGAAATAACTACCATATGTACAGATGCGGTAAATTTTGTACAAATTGATCAAAATCAATACGATATGGTTGCTATGGATGTATTCATAAGTGATTATATACCTTCTGAATTCGAAACGGAAGAATTTTTACTTCATCTTAAAAAGAAGATTGCACCAAATGGATTATTGATGTTCAATAGGTTATACTTTTTTGAAAAGGATAAGAAAAAGACTGAAACGTATTTCAATACGACCTTTAAGAAAATATTTCCCAACGGAAGGCGATTAAATATCAATGGCAACTGGATTCTTTTGAACAAATGATAATACATAAAGGTATGAACCAATTCGCCATTTTTGTTTGTTACATTGCAGTACGTGTGTATGACAAGATGTACAAATCTAAACAACGAGAAGAGGTCGGAGACACGTTCTCTCGTTTATGGTTCTAACGATGCAAAGGTCATTGACCTCTTGCTCTTCTGTCACCAAATATATTTTTCATACACACATGTACTGCCCATGGTATAAACGCAATAAATTCTATGGAGTATATTTACAAAAATAAATAAATGAGATATGGCATCTAAAAGACAAGAACAAGTTGCAGAATTGATAAAGAGAAACTTTGGTGTTGTACTTCAGCAAGAAGGGTCCTATATCTATGGTGAGGCTTTTGTAACTGTAACTCAAGCTCAAGTCACCCCGGATCTTTCACAAGCCAAATTATACATTAGTGTTTTCAATGCTGAGGACAAAGAGGAAGTCCTACGTTTGATTGAACGCGAAACCAGAAGACTGAAACAATCTTTGGCTCATAGAATAAGAAAACACGTACGCCGAATTCCTGACATCTCCATTTATTTGGACGATACCCTGGATGAAATGTACAAGTTGAATGAAATATTTGACAATCTGGATTAGGGAATAGACAACATCCTTGGAAGTAATCTGAGGTATTAGCTTACCTTCTTGTTACCAGGACTCTATTGGCCAATTCGGGTTCCATTTCTACATCTTTCTGATCATAGCGAATGATAATACGGTCCTCCGTAATTTTCTTTATAATGATCTGACTATCAGGCAAAATACCGAGATCCCAAAGTTCACTTTCCACCTCATTATCGCCTTGTTCCTTTACTATTCTCAATCGGATATTGGGTTTTTGAGAAAGTAGGGATCCTGCTTTTTTGTTAAATTTTTTCGGAATCGGGGATCCATGGGGATCCATTTCCGGATAACCCAATTTGGCATCTACTTCATCTAGTAATTCATCCGTAAGCAAGTGTTCATAGCGATCTGCTTCTTCGTGAATTTCACCTT
Organism: Bacteroidota bacterium; assembly: GCA_039194925.1. Lineage (GTDB taxonomy): Bacteria > Bacteroidota > Bacteroidia > Chitinophagales > Saprospiraceae > CAJXUU01. The sequence continues at coordinate 5,188 of JBCCVV010000139.1, read as the reverse complement.
CGCCCAATCCCATCGTATTTACCTGATAGGTTTCCCACAAACGATGCGCACGGACTAAGGCTTCTGCTTCAAGCTTTCCCTTTGCTGTCAGTGCTATAGTATCTCCCACCAACAGAACTCCTTCTTTCTTCAAAAAGCTCAAATGAGTTTTCAATTTCGCAGAAGTAAGGCCCAATCGTTCCTTCAATTTTTTCAAGGTTAATGGATTTGTTGAACTATGCTTGTCCGCTTGTCGCAGAATATCTTCTCTTTCAATTTTTCTACGCTGATTATTGGAACGGATAATTCGTTGCACAAGACCCTTCTCTGGAGAAAACAATGCAGCTGTAAAATAAAGGACTGCAGCTACCAAAACCATGGCAGGACCAGGTGGGCTATCCATAAAAATGGACATGATCAAGCCGAAAACAGCTGAAATCAAACCTACGATAGCTGAATATAAAATGACTCGTTTCAACTTATTAGATAACAACAATGCAGTGGAGGAAGGAATGATCAAAAGCGCTACCACCAATATTACACCGACAGTTTTCAATCCCGCCACTACCGCAAACGATAGCAATAACATTAGAAAATAATGTACCATCCGTGTTGAGATCCCCATGGTATTGGCAATAACCGGTTGAAAGGTGGTAATAAATAAAAAGCGATAAAAAAATATGACACTTGCAATCGTGTAAAGCGTAACGATCAATGTAAGCCAAACATCTTGATTGGATATCCCCATAATACTGCCGATCAAAAAATCTTTAAGATCAAGATGTACGCCTTCAGCATTATTAAGCCAACTGATACCAATCACCCCGATCGCAAACATTAGGGTAAATACAATACCAATTGCAGCGTCATTTTTAGTCTTGATGTTTTGTTGGATCCAGGTAATTAAGATGGCGGTAATCAGACCAGCAATGACCGATCCCATAAAGAATCCAATAGGGCTGTACCCAAATACAAGAAAAGCGATGAATACTCCTGGTAAGATGGCATGAGATAGAGCATCACCAATTAACGACATGTTCCGCAATACAATAAAACTCCCCAACACTCCATACATGATTCCTATTAGAGAACAGGTAATCAATGCTCTAATTGCCCAGGATTCGCTTAATATTTCAATCAAATACTCCACAATCTTAATTGTTTATGCCACAAATATAAAATGATTTTTAATGAACACAAAATATATTTTTAGACTAGTCTAAATTTGAAGCAACTTAAGTATTTTACAATTCATACATCTTCGAAACCAATACAGTATCTTCGCTTCCTATGTCAGGCATTTACATCCATATCCCATTTTGCAAACAGGCGTGTCATTATTGTAATTTTCATTTCTCCACTTCACTAAAACACAAGGAAGAAATGATTGATGCAATTGTGCGCGAAATTCACATCCGAAAAGACTACTTGTCTGCTGAATCTTTACAATCTATTTACCTCGGTGGTGGTACTCCTTCTTTATTGAATCAAAATGACCTTGATAAGATCTTTGCTGCTCTTTCCAGACATTATCAATGGGACGACAAAACGGAAATCACCTTAGAAGCCAATCCTGATGATTTAAGCAAAAGCAAGCTAAAATCGTTGCACGATGCAGGATTCAATCGCTTGAGTATAGGCATCCAATCCTTTAATGAGGCTGATCTCCGATATATGAATCGCGCACATAGTGCAAAAGAAGCAGAAGAATGCATACAATTGGCTCAGGATATTGGTTTTGAAAAGATTTCCGCAGATCTGATTTATGGCAGTCCCACCACCTCCGATGAAGCCTGGGTTGATAACATCGAGAAAATGTTATCCTTCAATCTGCCGCATATCTCAGCCTACTGCTTAACTGTAGAAGAAGGAACGGCATTGCATCATTTTGTGACCACCGGAAAATCACAACCTGTTGATGAAGAAAAAGCTTCCAATCAATTTGATATCCTTATTTCAACCTTGACTTCAAATGGTTATGATCATTACGAAATATCCAACTTTGGCAAACCTGGCTCCTATGCTGTTCACAATACGAATTACTGGATGAGAGTCCCTTATTTAGGTATTGGCCCGGCCGCACACTCTTTTGATGGAGAATCAACCCGTTCGTGGAATATAGCACACAATCCTAAATACATTTCAAGCTTAAAAAACAATTCTCTTCCAATAGAACATGAAACGCTTACGCTAAAAGAGATGTATAACGAATATCTCATGATCCGCCTAAGGACAAAATGGGGAATCAATAATGACGAATTAATACGGTCGTTTCCCCAATATACAGAAAGGTTTTACTCCAAAGTTTCGGCATTCATGCGGCAAGGTAAGATAACGCTTGAAAATGGAGCTTACATTTTAACCAATCGAGGCAAACATTTGGCAGACAGAATCGCAATGGAGCTATTTGAGGAGTAATCAATCCTTCCCATACCAATCCCGTATGGTTTGTTCAGAAAGTTTTCCTTGAGGAGTATAGTCTCTTTCCGGATACCCTTCATGTCCCATACCGGCTGGAAACCATTTCCAAAGAAAACCACCACCCCACCACTCCTCATTCCAAAAGGTTTTGAGAAGACTGTCATAAGCATTGGCCTGTGCTTTTTCATTGATTGATTTACTACGGATATTTTTTTCTAATTCCCACGCTCGCCATGCACATTTATCAATAGAGAGATAGCCATATTCTGTGAAAACTATTGCTTTTCCGGTTTTCTTGGCAAATTTTTCCAGCTTTGTTTTTATTGGGCGCCATTTGACTGCCAAGCTATTTACGGTAGGAGTTTTTTGATCAGTAAGCGGGAAATAAGCACTAATTCCAATATAATCCAAATCGTTCCAAATGGGTATATCCTCATATCCATCCCAATTGGAGGAATAGATCAATTCACCAGAATAATATTCACGTATCTCCTTAATAAGTGTACGCCAAAACTTCGTTCTCTTTTTAACGGCCTTTTTATATTCCGTACCTATGCAATACAACTCAACACGGTGTTCAGCTGCCAGCTTACCGTAAAAATGAATGTACTCCCTATAGGCATCCTCCCATTCCACCCAATCTTCCTCATTGTCAAAATCGACATCCCCTACCCACGAATTATGAATATAAACCTGTGGTTTGAGCATTACTTTAATACCATTTTCATGCGCCAATCGAATGGACTCTACAATTCCTTCCTCACGTTCACCCCACCATTGCCGATCTAAATTGTATCGGATGTTGGGTTGATCGATTCTACTAAATCCGTAAGGGACCAAAGCGATCCACTCGGTATTCACTTCCTTCAAATCTTTCATTTCCTGGTGACCGATTGCGGTAGGCGGAGCTACCATCGTTATGCCTTTCATCGGCAAGGTCGTTTTTTGAGCAATACCTGATCCAATAAAACATATTTGCACTAGAAGAAAGACAACTATTCTTTGTACTGTGAGGGACTTATTATTCACGTAATTAATTCGACTTTTTAACAAACAATAACAATAGATTCGGAAATCCATGACCCAATGCTCCAGCCAACATTATATAAAGAGCCAATCTGCAAAGTGGCCGTTCTATATGATCCGTGGGCAACTCATTAAAGAATGAATAGGTCAATAGTAGTGTTGCGCTTATTATCAATAAAGATCCAAATATCTGAAAAGTCTTGACCAACTTATCTTTCGAAATTGTTAAATAGCTACCCAAAACAATATTAATCAATGCTGAAAGCAAGATATACAGGTGCTGAGCGCGCATCAATGCCCTGGGAAGGTCATCCATATTGCTCAGATGATCGAAATTGCGATCCATGTATTGCCCCGTGAGTAAAAAAGTAATGAACATTACGAAGCCAAAAACCAAATGTACATTGCGGAGCCAATTCATCGTTCTATATTTTATCTCTTAGCCAAGGACTAACTCTATAACGCTCCTCATGATACCTATCATACAATTCGTCCAATAAACTGACAACCTGCGCCATCCCAATTTCCTTACCCCATGCAATCAATCCTTTTGGATAATTTACCCCTTTGGTCATGGCAGTCTCCACGGCTTCCTCTGTACATATGCCCATATGAATCGCATCCGCAGCTTCATTGATCAGCATAGCCAGAATACGATGCAAAACTTTCATTCCCAAATCTTTGTCCTTCTTAGGTTCTGGATTTATAGCACCCTCCCGATATTCAAAAAATCCTTTTCCGGATTTTCTTCCTAAGTAGCCCGCTTCTACCAATCGTTTTTGCGCAAAGGAAGGCTTGTAACGCGCATCGTAATAAAATGCCTTCCAAACGGTCTCCGTAACCTTATAATTCACATCATGACCAATATAATCCATTAAGGCAAACGGTCCCATTCGAAACCCGCCCAACTCTGTCATTACCCAATCTATGGTTGCAGGATCAGCAATGCCCTCATCACAAATGCGAAGTGCTTCGCCATAAAACGGACGGGCTACCTTATTAACAATAAATCCCGGTGTATCTTTCGCTATAACCGTAAACTTACCCCAATCATCAATTATTTTTCGAGCTTTTAAGACTACAACCTCATCTGTCTGCACAGCGGGTATGATTTCCACCAATTTCATGAGTGGAGCAGGATTAAAAAAGTGAATTCCTACAACACGCTCGGATCGATCCACAGCAGAAGCGATGGATGTCACCGGTAAAGACGAAGTGTTTGTGGCCAGAATGCAATCCTCAGACACAATTGATTCAATTTCCTGAAAAACGCTCTTCTTGACTTCAAGATTTTCTACAATGGCCTCTATTACCAAATCACAACCCTCAAAAGAAGATAAGGAGCTACCAAAGTAGATTCTACCCATGATTTCTTTTACTTGAAGATCAGTCATTCTACCCTTCTCCACTTGTCGATTTAGAATCTTTTGCAATTTATTCCTGGATTGTACAATCGCTTCCTCATTGATGTCCAGAAGCCGCACTTCCCAACCATGGGTTGCAGCAATTTGAGCTATTCCAGAACCCATGGCTCCCGCTCCCAATACTCCCAATACAGACATTTATTTTCATTTGGTTAAGTAGAAACAAAGGTGGTGAAAAGTTCTGATTCTTCATGATTTTGACTCAAATCTTAGACACCAATCATAGTTTAGGATAAAAATCATCTAATCAATCTACATAATTTCGAACATTTAATGCAAATTAATATTCTTATTAATCAATAATCTCGACATTTTATTCTGTTATTTCCCATCAAAAT
>JBCCVV010000138.1:0-17280 GCA_039194925.1 Bacteroidota bacterium | reverse complement strand
TGGATTTTTGAAGTTGGATAGTTGATTTTGAATTGTGAAAATTCTAAAACTCAAGAGATAATGCTTGGAGATTTTTCAAATTTAGGCGATTGTGCGGTTCCGCGATTGAGCAAAAAATCCTAATTACTCTTATTTGTTTAATTGTCTTAAATCACTTCTAAATGTGTATGCAACCGTTTGCTAAATATTCTACATACTAAATTCCTTAAGCCATGCGAGAAATAGGAGGCCTTTTTATCGTTTGAACGATAGACTAGAGAAAAGTCTTTGATCAATTTTCGTTATACCAATATAACTATTCCAATAGCCTTTTACTCCGTCTAAAAATCCTGAGGGGATTCAACATTACTATTGATTCGCTAAAACCCAATTTTGGCGGCATTTTTGGTAAAAATTATGACAAAATTACAACTACCCTCGTTGTTCATTGAATTCTGAGTAGTTCTGTGCACTAGATCTTGAGAATCTATTTTCAATTAAAACACCAATAAATAATAAGAGACAATAAAGCTTATCACTTGATCAAAGCTTCCTTAATCGTCTTATACACATCCTCATCTTGCAGGCTATGTCCTAATCCGTGCGTTGATACCAATCGTGATTTAGTCCACTTCGAATGTATGGCTTCTGCTTCGTAATACAAATTCACATCATCCTCTTTATCGTGAATGATTAGTCCCTCCATATTCAGGGTAGATGCATAATCAGAAGCATTGTAGTGCGTTATGTCTCTTCCAAATCGCTCTTTGATAAGTCTATAGTAACGCTTCCCTACCCTATTCCCCAGACCAATCATAGTAAAGTATCGCTTTGTAATATCTTCCAATCGATCCGGGGAGGCCAGAATTATGAGGTCTTCTACGAAATTGGGAGCATATTGAGACGCGTAAAAAATAGTAGAGTATCCTCCAACTGAATGCCCCAGAATTGTTTGTGGCTGATAATATTGAGCTACCACATCAATCATTTGTCCGTAAAGCAATGCCTGAAACTTCTCACTTCCTGTCGCACCATGGGCAGGAGCGTCCATCATGATGATATTAAGGTTTGTATCTTTTAAGGCTCGATATAATTTTCTCCATCGAAAAGAATTGGATTCCCAGCCGTGACACAACAACACCTTTCTCCCAGACTTGCCGTTGTCATACGTCATCACAGGTAAGCCTTCATAATCCAACTCAACTTGTTTGAATTTTTTCAGAAATTTCTTTTGAAATGACTTTATTTCCCCATTACGAGGAGTACAAAAAATATCCAATGCTACTTCAGCTGCCTTTCGAGGTGCAAAGACTCCCATCGTATTAAGTCCCGCACCAACAGATTTCAACATTAAATTTCTCGTGAATTCTTTTCGATCCATACCGTACACAAAATGAGATGCAAAACTAAGAACATTGATCATGGGAAAGAGTTTATCCGAAAGAATAGTTATTGAATTATGATAATCGATTTCATCCCTGCAATCGATTCACAACTCAGACAATAAGACAATCTTCTAAAATTTATACCCAAGCCCTAGCCGTATTTCAGGTATTGAAAAACCCTGCAAGTTAGATAAACTAGTACTGCTCAACCTTCTGGAAAACGAGATACCGCTGGAAATGAAATAATCATCTGACAAATGATAACGCGCTTCTACCGGAAGCTCAATAGCAAACTCTGTTCTTCTTGACACCCCAAATCGCTCTAATTGTTCGATTCGAAATCGAAGATCTAGTCCTATACCGAATTCAAATCTATCGTTTTTGGTATTTAAAAATTCATATCCAAAACGTCCTACATGATAAAATCTAAAATCTGTTTTCAACTCAAACTTAAGAAGACCAGCATTTTTGAGTTTATGCAAATATCGAGCACTAACGCCCCAACCTGTATCCTCATCATACGTAAGATGCATACCAACGCTACTTTGAAGTGGATATTCGGACTGAGCAGTCAGAAAAAAAGGAAATAAAATAAGTAAAACAAATAACCGTATCTGGCGTATCATAGTAAGTAATTTATAGTATGAAAGTGCTCAATATCACGGGTGTTAAAGTAAATAAAAGTATAGGGCACTGTCCCCTACCAATTTTAACTTCTAATTTGATCGAATCAAAAATACAAACGGAATAATTGACCACACTTTCAGCGTTAAAAATAGTATTGATTTGATTTATGCATTACAAACGACTCTTACTTAACTGGTGTATCTTCTAATTTAAAAATTAATATTTCGATAACCGATCTGTTAAAAATCCATGCGCTCATCCATCGGGACATCTCAGAATTTAATCTCTACATTCCAGAATTTCAACCTCCTCTTTCCCCAATCACAAGAAGATAAATATATAGCATAAAAAAGTGCCCAAGATTTATATATCCAAGGCACTCATCAATATATATTTTTCAAGCATTACCCTCCAAAATCATCGAAGGCTACATTTTCTTCGGGTATCCCCCAATCATCAGCCATTTTAATGACCGACTGGTTCATCATTGGAGGGCCACAGAAATATAATTCTAATTCTTCCGGAGCCTCGTGCTTACTCAAAAACTCGTCAATAACTACTTGATGCACAAAACCTTTAAATCCATCTCCATTGGGATCATCCAGATTTTCTTTTAGCACCCAATTATCTTCAGGAAGCGGGTTATCCAATGCTATCGCAAACTTAAAGTTTGGAAACTGTTTTTCAATTTCTCTAAATTCCTCAACATAGAACAGCTCTTGTCGCGTACGTCCTCCATAGAAAAAGGTAACCTTTCTACCGGTTTTCAACGTGTGAAACAGATGATACAAATGAGATCGCATCGGAGCCATACCTGCACCTCCGCCTACATACAACATCTCTGCTTGTGTAGGCTTAATAAAGAACTCGCCATAAGGTCCTGAAATGGTCACTTTATCACCAGGCTTTCTGTCAAATACAAAAGAAGAGCAAATTCCAGGATTCACATCCATCCATGCATTTTTAGCTCTATCCCAAGGTGGTGTGGCAATTCTAATCGTCAACGATACGATATTTCCTTCAGCGGGGTGATTCGACATTGAGTATGCCCGAAATACCTCCTCATCATTTTTCATTTTCAATCCCCACATTTGGAATTTGTCCCAATCTTTTTGGAACTTATCTGGACTGTCATGATATTTTGGATGCGCTGTGATATCAAAGTCTTTATAGTTTACTTCAATCGGTGGTACATCCACCTGAATATATCCTCCTGCCTCAAAATCCAAAATCTCGCCTTCAGGAAGCTTTACGATGAACTCCTTGATAAAGGTAGCTACGTTGTAATTTGAAACAACTTCACATTCCCATTTCTTAATGCCAAATATCTCCTCAGGAATGCTGATATCCATATCCTGACGTACTTTCACCTGACAAGCCAAACGTTTTCCTTCGGCAGCCTCTTTTCGTGAAAGGTGATTCATCTCAGTAGGAAGCACATCTCCCCCACCAGAATGTACATGGCACTCACACATAGCACAAGTACCACCACCTCCACAAGCAGAAGGAAGAAAAATATTTTTTTCTGACAATGCAGTCAACAAATTAGCACCAGGTTGAGTGATCATTGGGTTTTCAGTATCTCCATTGATAATCACTTTCACGTCACCTTGAGGCACAAGTTGCTTTCTGGCATAGATCAGCATCATTGATAGTAACAATATGACACCACAGAAAACCACCAGGGCCCAAACTACTGTCATATAAGAGAACAATATTGTCATTAACATCTGATAGAATATTTATTTTATTAAAACACTTAAGTTTTAGTCAGAATCTATTTTAATTTTAAAACGCAGCAGGATCAATACCCATAAGGCTCATAAAAGCCAATCCCATGAGACCGGTAAGCAAGAATGCCATTCCCAATCCTCTAAGCGCAGGAGGTACTGCTGAATATTTAATCTTTTCTCTAATCGCTGCAATGGCAATAATCGCCAGGAACCATCCGAATCCTCCACCTAAACCAAAAGCCACAGACTCCGAAAAGTTATACTCTTTTGACACCATGAACAATGAACCACCCAAAATTGCGCAATTCACCGTTATAAGCGGTAGAAAGATACCTAACGAGTTATACAAGGAAGGAGAAAATTTCTCTATTACCATTTCCACCAGCTGTACCATTGAGGCAATAACCGCAATAAAAAGAATCAATCTTAAGAAGGTAAGATCCGTCCCGAAGATTCCTGTATCCGATAATAGAACATTATAGATCAACCAGTTGATTGGCATGGTAATACCCAATACGAAGATTACAGCCAAACCCAGTCCAAATGCAGTTTTTACCGTTTTTGATACTGCGAGGTATGAGCACATTCCAAGAAAATAAGCCAATGCCAAATTCTCTATGAACGCTGATTTTATAAATATATTTACTAATTCCATTTTTCTTTTATTTGGTCTGCCCATGGGCAGAGAACTGTCATTTTATTAGCCTCAATAAATTAAGATACGTCTACCAAATCCTTATTGATCCAACCTCTGTGAATCCAGATCAACACACCGATCACAAACATTGCCGATGGGAACAATACCATCAATCCGTTATTTGAATACCAACTCAACCAGCCAATTGAGGCTGTATCCAATGCATAATCAGATCCTACGCCAATTATCTTGAAACCGTAGATTTCTCCCTTGCCAAAAAACTCTCTGATGAAGGCTACAGCAAGAAGTATAATACCATATCCAATTCCATTTCCAATTCCATCCAATAATGACCTATAAGGCGTATTGGCCATGGCAAAGGCTTCCAAACGCCCCATCACGATACAATTTGTAATGATCAAGCCGATGAATACGGATAATTGTTTGTAACTATCAAAGGCAACTGCCTTTAGTGTCAATTCTACTATGGTTACCAATGCAGCAATAATTACCAACTGTACGATCATACGTACTGCTTTTGGAATTGAATTTCTCAATAAAGAGGTAATCAAATTTGCGAACGCACATACTGCAACTACGGCAATGGCCATTACTGTCGCATTTTTTAAACCTGTGGTCACCGCCAACGCAGAACAAATTCCAAGCACTTGAACTGTGATTGGGTTATTGCTATCCAACGGATCCGTAAGCAACTTTCTTTCTGCTTTTCCGAATCCTATGGTTGATTTTTTTTCGGCTACTTTAACATCTGCCATACTACTTAGCTTTAAATCTTTTATTTAAAATGTGAGTATTATTCTTATGATTTTTGAAGCGATTTGATCACTGGTCCGTAATACCCCAATCCTCTTGCCAACATCTCATCTACACCATCCGCTGTTATTGTTGCACCCGAAATTCCATCCACTTGCCATTCCGGTTCTTTCGCTCCACCTTTGATTACACCAACACCAGTAATGTTGCCATCGTTATCGACAAATCGTTTCCCTACGAATTGTCTTTTCCAGGCAGCGTTGTCTTTTATTTCAGCACCAAGACCAGGAGTCTCCCCTGCGTGGTCAAAATCGACACCTGCTACAGTTTTCAAGTCTTCCTCAACGGCAATATTACCCCAAATACGATCCCAAAGGCCTTTTCCAATTACAGAAAAAATGTACGTCTTTTTTCCAGAATCATCGGTTAGCGTGTACATGGGTAATAATCGTTCACTTTCAGGCTTCTTAGATTCTTTGATCATATCAATACTCTCAGCCAAACCTCCTTTGTATCCAGCAGCTATGATTTGATCTTTGGTAACAGGATTTCCTTTCATATCAAAAACGTCCTGCTTTATTTTGGAATCAAAGATGTTGATTACTTGCTCCGTAGTTAATTCACTTGCAGTTATTTCCAGTTTCTTTTCAACTGCAGCCAGAATTGCTTTTTTCGCATAGATCGCTTCATTCAACTCATGCTTTGGTTTCAAAGCGGTAGACATACCTGCAAGGATTACTGCCACGACAGATGTCATTATGAATACGAAAATGATTATTTGTTTTGTGCTATGCATGTTTTAATCTTTTTGCCATGTTAGCTTCTAACACGTAGTGATCAATTAACGGAGAGAAGGTATTCAAGAAAAGAATCGCCAGCATCCATCCTTCAGGATAGGCAGGGTTCAATACCCGCACGATCATTCCAATAAATCCAATTAAAAATCCATAGATCCATTTACCCGTATTGGTACTGGAAGCAGTGACCGGATCCGTAGCCATAAATGCCATGGCAAATAAGAAACTTCCCATGTACATTTGATAATACCAAGGCACTTCCATAAAAGGAGTAGCTCCCCAGGCATTCAGAATCATTGCCATTACCGTTCCTCCGATAAACATACTCACCATAATTCTCCAGCTCGCAACCTTGGTAAAGATCAACATCAATGCGCCAACAATAATTAATGGCTTGGAAGTCTCACCGATTGACCCCGGAATTGTACCCCACCACATTTGCGTAGGTGTATATGTACTGGTTACTGCATCCCAACCATCTTTCGCTGCTATAGCCAATGGTGTGGCCCCTGTATACCCGTCAACCATAGGCGTAATAGTTTCTCTAAACGTATCCAAACCTAACATCCCAAACAAGCCATTGGCAAAATCTGTATGGAACCATCCATATGAAGCTGCCATTACACCACGAAATTCCTCGGCAATCGTCTCATCATTAGGTAATCTGTCAAAACCAGATACCCAAACCTCGTCTCCTGAGATGGTACTAGGATATGCAAAAAATACAAATACTCTAGCCAGCAAAGCCACATTCCAAATATTCATACCTGTACCTCCAAATGCTTCTTTTCCGATAATAACAGCGAAAGCTACAGATACACCAAGAATCCAAAGTGGTAAATCCGGTGGCATAATCAGTGGAATCAAAGCTCCTGAAACAAGAAACCCTTCCTCAATAGCATGGCCTTTCTTTGTGGCAAACCAGAATTCTATCCCAAGGCCCACTACATGTGTTACCACAAAGATGGGTAACATTTGAATTAAGCCGTGAACCAGTTTAAGATGAAATCCTTCTAAAAATCCAGGATACATCCCAGCCGCTATAAAATGCTGATGTCCGACATTGTAGGTACCAAATAGATAACACAATTGCATTGCGATTACCACGTGCACCATGAGGCGTTTGAGATCCATGCCATCGCGCATGTGCACTCCACCCTTTGTTACCGTGTTTGGTGTATAGGCAAAAGTGAAAAAACCATCATATAGAGTATGTAAAAAAGGACTCTTCTTTTTATCCGGTTCTATCTTTTTAAAAAAATCTATTAAACCCATTTATTTAGACTATTTAAATGTTTTTTTAAGCTTGTTCTCTCATCATCTCCAATCCTTCACGCAAAATTTGCTGCAAAGGCATTTTTGAGGTGCATACAAATTCGCACAATGCCAAATCTTCTTCTGTAAGCTCATTGATACCAAGTCCTTCCATACGTTCAAAATCTCCAGCCATTATGGCCTTCATCAAATGTTGTGGATAGACATCCATAGGCAACACAGATTCATACTGACCTGTAACCACAAAGGCTCTTTTCTCTCCGTGTGTATTGGTTTCTCCTTCGAATTCAAAATCCGGAAATAAGAAATTTGGAAATGTACCTGAAATACTCGGTCTTGGCTTAATGGGCAGTAACCAACCAAAAGCCTCGTAGTGGTCGCCTTCCTTGATCACTGTAATTTGATTGTCTGTATAGCCCAAGAAGCCCTCGCTGCTTGTTTCTTTCCCCGTGTAGACATTCCCAGCTATTATTCTATTTTTCTCATGGCTCAAATTGTTGGCAACGAGATCTCCGATATTTGCTCCCTGGTATGTTTTAACAATACATGGATTTGTAACCTGTGAACCAGCAATGGTTACCAACGTTGATGCATCGTATTTCCCTTCTAGAAACAATCTTCCTATGATGATTACTTCCTGCACTCCAAGAGTCCAAACCTTGTCTGCGGCTTTGATTGGAGCCGTATTATGAATTTGTACACCAACATTACCCACTGGATGTTTTCCGGCAAAGTAGTTCTTTTTTATTCCTGTTACTGAAGTAAAACCTGAATGCGGCTTTTCTCCACGCGCGTCTAAGCCCAGGTAAACAAATCCCTCAGTAAGTTTGGAAAGCACATCACACCCTTTTTGAAAAGCTGCTTCATTACCATCAATAATCAAATTGGAATCCAATGCCAATGGTGAAGAATCGAATGTGGAAATAAATATATCTCTTGGTGATTCTTCGGTACTTGCTACAATATCAAAAGGTCTTTGATTGAGCATGGGCCAAACCCCACTTCCAATCATAAAGTTGACCAGATCAACTCTTTCTACCGTTTCCAGATTTGGAACATCAAATGATTTGTAAGTCATTTCCTTATCCGCAAGTACAACAACTTCCGTGATTGCTCTTTTGGCACCTCTAGTAACACCTACTACTTCTCCACTTACTGGAGAAACGTACATAATTTCAGGTCTTTTCTTGTCGTAAAACAAAGGATCACCCGCCTTAACCTCAGAACCGACTTCTACTACTACTTTAGGGATTGGAGACATACCGTTAAAATCGATAGGCCTCACAGCATACCTGCTGGAATGGAGGGTTTTGATCTCGCCTTTTGGAGAACCTGCTAATTTTAAATCATGGCCTTTCGAAAAAGAGAAATATCCCGCATCGTCACCTACATAGGAAGGAGCCTTCTTTGAGAACAAATCACTAAATGAAGGAAAAATTCCCAAATTCGTTCTTTTCGAGTTTATACCTACTTTCTTACCTTCTATCTGTATCAAATGATCTGCCAGCGATAAAACCGCAAAAACCAACAGGACAACTCCTATGGCAATAAGTGAAATCAAAAGATAATTTGAGCCGCCACCGGACTGGGCGAAAGAAAACTGGGACAAGAAAAGTAGCGAAAAGATAGCCAAAAGCCTGCACTTTACTGTTTTCATAATGTTCTATAGTTGATACTCAAAGTCAATTAACATATTACAAAAAATTGACCTGTGTTGTTAAAATCGCTGCAAAGATACCAAAGCTATCTTAAATGCATAAGTACAACACTTTTCAAATCTCTTAGGTTTATTATTTAGACTATTTCTAAATAAATAAGATTCTTAATATAATGGCATCGGGAGAAAATGAAAACAGTGCGTTAAATGAAGCATAAAAGAACTCTTTTTAAAAAGTCGTTTAATTCTACTTTGAGACAACTCTATTTTTAACTCAGAGAACGCTAAGAACAACACAACGTGTTCCAAGTTTAACAAGATTACAGAACGTATCCATAGCAACCTTGGTCCATTCTGTGATTACAAACTTAAAGGACCTTAGTGGTTTATAGTCAACATCACGTATAGCAAAATATCAAATGTCCTAAAGTTGAATTAAAAATATATTGGTAATTCCTTTGTAAGTCATTGATCCACAAATTTTCAATGCTAAGCGTGCAATTTTGGTTATGCACTTGACAATGAATTATGGTAATTTTAAATTAAATTGTATTCAGCCACAAGAAATTATTCCAAGAGCATACTTTTCTGATCTATACCTTATCATTGGTAACAGTACCTTTGACCTGTTGGAATAAAACTGATTCAAGTAGTTTAGTCTTAAAATAGAAACTAACTAGTCGTCACCCCTTCTCACGAGCGGACATACTCTGTGATAAAAGATCCATTTTGAAAAGAAGGCACAAAGTATATAAAACTAGTAAGGCAAAATAGCCTCGTAGTCCATATTCATATTTCATATCCATATTTTGAATTCGTTCGGAGAATCTGCTTTACTCAACCCATTATCGGATCAAAGTTACATCTCCCTTAAACAGTACACGTTCGTTATTTAGAAAAAGCACTTCTGCAAAATAAACATAAACTCCAGTTTCTACAGGCTGATTATTTCGAGTACCATCCCATCCCGGGTGAAGACTGTCATCAGGCATATAAGCCAACTCCTCATGAAGTTTATTCCCCCATCGGTCGTAGATCCTAAAATAAGTAACCTCAGCCACTCCAGAGCCCGTAGCCAATTGGAAAAAGTCATTTTGATTGTCTCCATTGGGAGAAAATATATTGGAGAAAAATACATTTTTTGCTAAATCTACCGTAACGGTAATATCATCTGTAGCCGTACAACCATTTTCATCAACAACGACAACCGAATAATTGGTCGTTGCCAAAGGAGACATGGTTACTACCTGACAATCCAGTGTATTGCATTCCAGATTTGTGATCGGATTCCAAAATATAGAATCAATATTCAACTCCGATACTATAAAAGCAGAAATCGGATCTGTACTTTCACCAAGGTTTATTGTCACATCCGGACCTACATCTACTAACAACTGCTCCGGCTGGCCTATGGTGACTGTAGTGTCAAAAGCACATCCTGATGGATCAAACACGGAAATCAACAATTCATTTGCAAAAACATTGATGCATGTATCTACTGGAAATCTTGGTCCATTCTGAATGGTAAATGTGTAGGGCCCACCTACCCCTCCAAAAACCGTATCTATCCCAATGCACACTTGCCCACCAAAACAATCAGGCTCTTCAGGCACGTCAACTACTACTTCAACCGGATCAGCGGAGGTTATACTATAAGAAGTTTCGGCACTGCACCCTTTGGAATCGGTAACGGTAACAGAATATGTTCCCGGCCCTAAATTTTCAGCAAAATCAGTTGTAGAAACTGCGGGATCCCAGTCGTACATTAAGGTTCCAGTATTTCCACCAGTGGTAAAAAGCCCAATTCGTGCATTCGCATTATTGGCGCAGTCCAGCCCAATCGTCAGGTTTGGATCAACTTCAACCTTTAGTGAATCGGGTGCAGCCAACACAATGGTATCCGTAAATACACAATTGCTACCATCCGTCACATTATATATATATATTCCTGACTCCAGGTTGCTCAATGTAGGTCCTCCAATGCCTTCATTGACCCAAAATATATCATATGAAGAATCATTTCCTCCTTGTACTTCTATCGTTATACTTCCATCATCACCACCAGCACATGAAGGGGGAGCTAACATAGATGCTGCTTCATTAAGGGCAATGGGTTCCGCATCAGGTACTGTAAAAAAGAATGTATCCGAAGCACATACTCCATCAATCGCATAGACCCAATTCAGTCCTCCACACAATACATCAACGGTTGCTGTGTTACCACCTGGATCTATCGAGCTGGATAAATTGGAAACAAAAAACACGTATTCGCCTGTACCCGCTGGACCACCGCTTGCTGTAAATGTAGCTTCTCCCTCGCATGCTCCAAAACATATGTTTTCAACAATATTTGAAACGTCAATCTCTATGACATCCATTGGAGGTGTCATCGTAACCATGGTATCCAAAGTACATCCATTTGCGTCTGTCACCACAAGAAGGTAGGTACCCACACTTCCCGTTAATACTGCACCATCACTTATTATCATGGTAGAAGGTGGCTCCGTCCATTCGAACATAGCAGGACTTACACCATCGGTAAGTGTTGCCGTAAGTCTCCCATCCGGGCTATCCAGGCAAGTGGGATCTTCTTGAACGATTGAAACATCAGGTGTTGGTCCTGGAACTAAAAAAACGGTATCTGTATCTGTACACTGACCGTCTGTAGCCGTGACAAAATATGTACCCGCACCCAGACCGTCAATCTGTACGCCTGTACCAAGAGGTATACCATTGCCATCTGCCCACGAGAATGTATAGCTGCCCGCTACACTAACTCCTGCACAAACAGAACCGTCCATTAGACCTCCGCAAGAGATAGCTTGACAAACAAAAGCGCTTAGACCAATATCTCCTCCGTCTGCGAAGGTAAACGATATACTATCTTGACAACCATTGGCATCGGTGAGTGTTACGGAGTAGTTTCCTCCTCCCATATTTACCCTTGAGGCTTGATCAAAACCATCATTCCATAAAAATGTAAAATCCGCTGTTCCGCCAAGGGCTTCCATGCTGATCATACCATCTCCTCCTCCACAACCTGGGCCTATTGAATCAATTACATTTATTTCCAGCAAAGCTGGCTCCTCAATGATGAAAAATGTATCCCGAATGCAATTAGCATCCAAATCCTCAATGGTAACATCATACTGTCCCCCACAAAGATCAGTATCAATATAGGAAGAAGTATTCATTTCCGTAAAGACATTCCCGTCGGGATCTGTAACTGTAAAATTAAAATTGTTAATACTGGGTGCTGTAATACTAATGGCACCCTCGCACCCTCCAAAGCAGGCTATATTGGTAACTTGAAAATCAAGATTGGCAAAAGCACCGGATTCAATACAAAACTTAAAAGGATCCGAAGCACAGGGAATGGAAGCATTGTCTGTAGCGACTACCTCAAAACATCCTTCTGGAAGATTTCCCGGTGAGAATGGATTAAGTGGAAAGTTGGTACCCCCAAAATAAAAGGTAGTATCGTTGCCCATTATGATTCCATCAATGTCCCATGTATAGTTGTTTCCAGGATACGGTGTCCCTCCTTCTGCTGTAATCGTTACCAAACCATCATTTGCATTCTCTTCGCATGAAGGTTCTACCACAAGCACATAACTCAGCGAAATGGTATCCGCATTTAACGAGACTTCCGCTGAAGTGGTACAACCATTCACATCCGTAATGGTAAGTGCATAATCTCCTGAGCCTAAATTTTCCAATGTATCTTTAAAAAACTGGAATGTCGACCATTCGTATGAAAATGGTCCCTCTCCGCCCTGAATATCCGATACGATTATACTACCATTTTGACTATCGAAACATGTAGGATTAATTGGATCCAGATCAATTGTAAAAGGAAAGTCACTGTTGGTAGTAATGGTTATTACTTCCGTTCGAACAACATTGTTGGAATCTGTTATAATTACGGTGTACGTTCCAGGACCGAGATTATCAACAGTCGCTGTCTCGCAATCCATAAGCCCTGTCCCGGAAGCCGTTCCGGGTGAGATACTCCATGAATACGGTCCTGTTCCACCGGCTCCTGAGAAAGTAATAGATCCAGAATTAGAACTATCATCCGTACTGCAGAATGCAGTATTGATAACATAATTACTGGGATCAACTACAAGTTGTCCTTTATTAATAATTGGCAGAAGTTCGATGTCTTCTCCGGTAAGTGTATCTATAATTTGTACAAATTCAAAAGATACTTTGGAACTCTCGGTAATGCAAATATCAGTTTGATCGCATGGTTCACCTATCAACTCAAAACAGAGCGTAAAAAACAGATCACAGTCGTCATCCAAGGTAAGTCCTTCTGTAGCGAAATCTATCCATACCACATTAATAAATCCATCCTCCGTTTCCATAAGATTGAATTGGGAGTCGAAAATATTATTTTCATCAATGTTGAGGCAAGAAGTACTAAGGTCTAAAGGTTCGATCAAACGGGCAACACTTGGATCAAAACGAATCACGAACTGAGCCGCTGTGGCAAGCGTAAAATCATCCGTTGTAAAATCAATGCAACGAGTAGAACCCTTGGGACCTGAATCGGACCCGATATTTATTGTAATGGGGTCTTGCGAATAGGCACGCGTATCACAGATAAAAACTATAATGACTATATATAATACTGTTCTAATTAAAGACATTCGAATGCTCATTTTAAATCAGACTGAAAATTGCTTTGAAAGGCTGCAACATTCACTGCTTAATTTGTTTTCTTAATTCTAATTCCCCATACACTCTACAAAATCAAGTGCAAAAATATGATTAAAAATCATAATACAATGATTAATAAAAAGAATATCGACTACGTAAAATTGATTATTGCCACCGAAGTGTTGGGACTCGCAAATGTAACGAGTCTGCATGAAATTGCATTATATTTTTTGTAAATAAAATTTAAATATTCTGGCCATTGTTAGTATTCAGGACGAATTAATAGATGGTATACCATCATTCTTTAGTACGATGTTGTCACTTTCAAATGCTTCTGACATACAATTTTAATGTTAACATCGACTCAAAATCTTCTGCTAAAAGACAACTAATCCAGCCATAATGTTATTTTATTGGTAGACTTTTCACAAATCAATTCGATGTTTAAGTATTTTAATTACTTTTAGAATTGAACTGATATTTAGAATAATTGATACAAAATGATTTAATCTATGGCATTTGACATTGAAATGATACGTGCCCATTACGAAACATTGGGCGAAAAACTACTTGTTGCAAAAGAAGCCCTCGGTCGTCCCTTGACCTTGGCAGAAAAAATCCTCTATACCCATCTAAACCCAGAATCCCCTTTAAAAAATTACGAACGTGGTAAGGATTATGTTTTTTTCTCACCTGACAGAGTGGCCATGCAGGATGCTACGGCACAGATGGCGTTACTACAATTCATGATGGCGGGCAAAAATAAAGTAGCTGTACCCTCTACTGTCCATTGCGACCACTTGATTCAGGCCAAAGTTGAGGCTGATGTGGATTTAAAAGGAGCCTTGGACATCAACTCGGAAGTATACGATTTCCTTGAATCCGTAAGTGACAAGTATGGAATTGGCTTCTGGAAACCAGGAGCTGGGATTATTCATCAGGTAGTTTTGGAGAATTATGCATTCCCTGGTGGAATGATGATTGGAACAGACTCTCACACGCCTAATGCTGGCGGTTTGGGCATGGTTGCCATTGGAGTTGGAGGAGCTGACGCCGTAGATGTAATGGCTGGAATGCCCTGGGAACTTAAAATGCCTAAGCTAATTGGTGTAAAGTTAACCGGAGAATTAAGCGGTTGGTCATCTGCAAAAGATGTTATTCTTAAAGTAGCTGAAATACTAACGGTAAAAGGTGGAACTGGTGCAATTGTAGAATATTTTGGCCCCGGAGCGATCAATCTGTCTTGTACAGGAAAGGGCACCATTTGTAATATGGGTGCCGAAATTGGAGCCACCACTTCTACATTTGGTTACGATGAGAGCATGAGTCGATACCTCCGAGCAACGGAGCGTGAAGAAATAGCGGACCTCGCAGATAAATACGCAAGCTATCTAACCGCAGATCCAGAATGTTATGAAAATCCAGAACAATACTTTGACCAGCTAATAGAAATCAATCTTTCTGAACTTGAGCCAAGAATTAATGGCCCTTTCACACCGGACCTTGCCACTCCAATTTCTCAGATGGCAGAAGCGGCAGCAGAAAATGATTGGCCGATTGAATTGGAGTATTGCTTGATCGGGTCATGTACAAATTCTTCGTACGAGGACATATCAAGAGCAGCTTCTATTGCTAAACAAGCAGTGGATAAGGGCATAAAACCGGGATCTCAATTGACGATTACACCTGGTTCCGAGCAAGTACGCTACACCATCGAAAGAGACGGATACATTGAGATTTTCGAACAAATGGGCGCAAAAGTATTTGCCAACGCCTGTGGACCATGTATTGGGCAATGGGATCGTGCAGGTGCCAGTAAAAAGGAGAAGAACAGCATTTTGCACTCTTTTAATAGAAATTTCTCAAAAAGGGCAGATGGAAACCCAAATACACATGCATTTGTAGCATCACCAGAAATCGTGACGGCCGTTGCGCTTTCCGGTAAACTGGGGTTCAACCCAATGACGGATACCCTGACCAATGAAAATGGAGAGGAAGTAAAATTGGATCCACCAACCGGATATGAACTGCCACCAAAAGGTTTTGATGTAAAAGATGCCGGTTATAATGCTCCTATCGAAGATGGCAGTGGTGTGGAAGTTATCGTAAGTCCAACATCCGATCGTTTGCAGCTATTGGAACCTTTTGTTCCGATTACGCAGGACAATATGAATGGAATGCGGATATTGATCAAGGTAAAAGGAAAATGCACTACGGATCATATTTCAATGGCTGGGCCTTGGTTAAAATACAGAGGACATCTTGAGAATATCTCGAATAACTGTTACATCGGAGCGATCAATTATTTCAATGAGGAAGCAAATAATGTGATCAACTATGTTACCAACGAGTATATGGCTGTACCAGATTCTGCACGGTCTTATCAGAATGCCGGAATTGGAACGGTAGTATTTGGTGAAGAAAATCTCGGTGAAGGATCTTCCAGAGAACACGCAGCAATGGAACCCAGGTTTTTGGGTGTGAATGCCGTGATCGTTAAGTCGTTTGCAAGGATTCATGAAACCAATTTGAAGAAGCAGGGCATGTTGGCACTTACATTTGTCAATAAATCAGATTATGATTTGGTAAGGCAGGATGATGTAGTTTCAATTCCTGATTTTTCAGAAATGGCACCGGGCAAAAATCTAACTATACGGTTGGATCATGCCGATGGTACTTCTGATACATTTGAGGTAAGTCATTCTTACAATCAACAACAGATCGATTGGGTACGAGCTGGAAGCGCATTGAATAAAATACGAGAAGAAGTTGCCAAGGGTAATGCCTAATAGCTAAGAGGCAAAAATTAGACTTATACAAAAAGAGCTGCATCTCGAATTCAAAAGTGCAGCTCTTTTGTTTTACGCTCTTAACGAAAAATTTTCCATTGAGTTTTTCAACAACTTACTGTTTAATTAATGAAGTATTTGAATCAAGGAATCAACAAATGAATTATTCACTCACAACACTATTTCTCTTTCCTTTCCATTTAAACACTCTCTTTCTCAATGCCCATGCCAGGAATAGGATTAATATAATAGGCCATATGTTTGCCATTACTATTATAAAACTAAGTACGCCCGCAAATCCGTTTTGAAACGCCTTTTTTATCTGAGTGAAAAAAGAAGGAACTTCCGCAACATATTCTTCTTGTTTTGTGGTCAATTCAATTGACAAGGTGCTATATTTAGTTCGATCGTCCAGGAAGTTCATTCTACCCAAATTTCCATCAATCTGTAATTCTATTTGGCGAATTTTTTCTTGAATATGAACCATTTCCTTGATCGTTTCTGCCTTTTTCAACATTTCGGTATAGCGCTGAGAATATGCCCGGTTGTTTTCCAGGCGAATTTCCAGATCCAAATACTCTTCAGATACATCTTTGGACCTAATATTTTTGCTCAAGATCTGTCCCTCTCCCGATTCTAATCCTGAGATAAGCTCTTCAAATTCGGTGGATGGAACGCGAATTTTCAAACTATAGCCTTCGCTAAATTTTGTATTCCTTAATATCTCCTTTTCATAATACCCCTTGCATCTGGAAACCAAGGCATCGATTTTAGTTTTAGCAGACGCTAGATTTTCTACCTCAATATCCATTTCACCTTCCTTTACAATTTTACTAGCTTTACTGTAGTTCGGATTCTCTTTCGATACACTTTGAGGTGGAGTAGGATCACTCGAATCCTGAAATTCAAGAAGATTATCTGCATGCCCATAATCGGTAACACTCGTAGCAAGACTGGAATTA